>NZ_JBJJMO010000004.1:0-162424 GCF_046231935.1 Pseudomonas sp. KCJK9111
AGAAAGACGCTGATGAGGAACAGTCCGATGGCTGGCAAAACGCTCTACGACAAACTCTGGGAAGCCCACGAGGTCAAGCGCCGTGATGACGGCTCGTCCTTGATCTACATCGACCGTCACATCATCCATGAAGTGACCTCGCCGCAGGCTTTCGAAGGGCTGCGCCTGGCCAAGCGCAAGCCATGGCGTATCGATGCCAACATCGCCACGCCCGACCACAACGTGCCGACCACCCCGGAGCGCAAGGGCGGGATCGAGGCCATCGTCGACCAGGTGTCGCGCCTGCAGGTGCAGACCCTCGACGAGAACTGTGACGAATACGGCATCGTCGAATTCAAGATGAACGACGAGCGCCAGGGCATCGTTCACGTCATCAGTCCCGAACAGGGCGCTACCTTGCCAGGCATGACCGTGGTCTGCGGCGACTCGCATACCTCAACCCACGGCGCCTTCGGTGCGCTGGCCCACGGCATCGGCACCTCCGAGGTCGAGCACGTACTGGCTACCCAGTGCCTGGTGGCCAAGAAGATGAAGAACATGCTGGTGCGGGTCGAGGGGCAACTGTCGCCGGGTGTCACGGCCAAGGACATCGTCCTGGCGGTAATCGGCAAGATCGGCACTGCCGGTGGCAACGGTCACGCGATGGAGTTCGCCGGCAGTGCCATTCGCGAGTTGTCGATGGAAGGCCGCATGACCATCTGCAACATGTCCATCGAAGCCGGTGCCCGTGTCGGGTTGGTGGCCACCGACGCCACCACCATCGCTTACGTTGAAGGCCGCCCGTACTCGCCCAAGGGTGAGCAGTGGACCCGTGCTGTCCAGGCCTGGAAAGACCTGGTGTCCGATGAGGATGCCGTTTTCGATACCGTGGTCGAACTCGATGCCACGCAGATCAAGCCGCAGGTCAGCTGGGGTACCTCGCCAGAAATGGTGCTTGCCGTCGACCAGCGTGTGCCGGACCCGGCTGCCGAAGCCGACCTGGTCAAGCGTGGCTCCATTGAGCGCGCCTTGAAGTACATGGGCTTGAAGGCCAACCAGGCGATCACCGATATCCACCTGGATCGCGTGTTCATAGGCTCGTGCACCAACTCGCGCATCGAAGACCTGCGCGCGGCAGCGGAGATCGCCAAGGGCCGCAAGGTGGCGAGCAGCGTCAAGCAAGCCATCGTCGTCCCCGGCTCGGGCCTGGTGAAGGCTCAGGCCGAGCGTGAAGGCCTGGACAAGATATTCGTCGAAGCCGGCTTCGAATGGCGCGAGCCAGGTTGCTCGATGTGCCTGGCCATGAACCCCGATCGGCTGGAAAGCGGCGAGCACTGCGCATCCACCTCCAACCGTAACTTCGAAGGGCGTCAGGGCGCAGGTGGCCGCACGCACCTGGTGAGCCCGGCGATGGCCGCCGCCGCCGCCGTCACCGGCCATTTCATCGATGTCCGCGAGTTGATCCAAGGGAGCGCAGCATGAAAGCTTTCACTCAGCACATTGGCCTGGTTGCGCCGTTGGACCGTGCCAACGTCGATACCGACCAGATCATCCCCAAGCAGTTCTTGAAGTCGATCAAGCGCACAGGCTTTGGCCCCAACCTGTTCGACGAATGGCGCTACCTGGACGTAGGTCAACCCTATCAGGACAACAGCAAGCGCCCGGTAAACGAGGAATTCGTGCTCAATCACCAGCGCTACCAAGGTGCCAGCGTGTTGTTGGCGCGGGAGAACTTCGGTTGCGGGTCCAGCCGTGAGCATGCCCCTTGGGCACTGGACGAGTACGGCTTTCGGAGCATCATCGCGCCCAGCTTTGCCGACATCTTCTTCAACAACAGCTTCAAGAATGGCTTGTTGCCGATCATCCTCAGCGATGAAGACGTCGATGAGCTGTTCAAGCAGGTGGAAGCTGCGCCAGGCTACCAGCTGACCATCGACCTGCAGGCCCAGGCGGTCACACGCCCAGATGGCAAGGTACTGCACTTCGAGATCGACGCATTCCGCAAGCATTGCCTGCTCAATGGCCTGGACGACATTGGTTTGACCTTGCAGGACAGCGATGCGATCAAGGCGTTCGAGGACAAGCACCGTGCTGCGCAACCCTGGCTGTTTCGCGACGCCTGACTAAAGCCTGCGCGCTCGCCGGCCTGCTTGCCAGCAGGTCGGTGCAAGCGGCGTCCCTCACGCACCTTGGCTCAAGCCAGTGCCACTGGCGCAATGGCCGAGCCCATATCGGCGACTACTCCAACACCAGGACATTCCAATGACGCGCACGCAGCATACCGATGTGGTTCAGCGCCAGTTCGGCGATCAGGCTGGGGCCTACCTCAGCAGCGCCGTGCATGCTCAAGGCAGCGAGTTCGCGCTGTTGCAGGCCCAGTTGCAGGGACAGGTCGACGCACGCGTGCTGGACCTGGGCTGCGGGGCAGGTCACGTCAGCTTCCAGATTGCGCCGTTGGTGGCGCAGGTAGTCGCGTACGACCTTTCCCAGTCCATGCTGGACGTCGTCGCCAACGCTGCCGCCGATCGTGCGCTGACCAATATCATGACCGAGCGTGGCGCGGCAGAATCCCTGCCGTTTGCCGATGCTTCGTTCGATTATGTGTTCAGCCGCTACTCAGCCCATCACTGGAGCGACCTGGGCCTGGCGCTGCGCGAAGTGCGCCGCGTGCTCAAGCCGGGCGGTGTGGCTGCATTCATTGACGTCATGTCGCCGGGTAGCCCGCTGCTGGACACGTATCTGCAAGCAGTAGAGGTGTTGCGCGACACCAGTCACGTTCGCAATTACTCTGCTGCCCAGTGGCAGCGCCAGGTCAGCGAGGCCGGCCTGCGTGTTCGCAGTCATGCCCGGCAGTCACTGCGCCTGGAGTTCGGCAGTTGGGTCGAGCGCATGCGCACCCCTGAGCTGATGCGCCTGGCCATCCGCGAACTGCAGCAAGCCATGGGCGAAGAAGTACGGCAGTATTACCAGATCGAGGCCGATGGCTCGTTCAGCACGGATGTGCTGGTGCTGTGGGCAGAACGTTAAGCCTTTTTCGGCGCGGCCCCATTCGCCGCGCTGCGTGAATGCATAGAGGAAAGCATGAGCAAGCAGATTTTGATTCTTCCGGGTGATGGCATTGGTCCTGAAATCATGGCCGAAGCCGTCAAGGTGCTGGAGCTGGCCAATGACAAGTTCCAGCTCGACCTGAGCCTGACCCATGACGTGATCGGTGGCGCAGCCATCGACAAGCACGGGGTGCCGCTGGCCGATGAAACCCTGGAGCGTGCACGCCAGGCCGATGCCGTGCTGCTCGGCGCCGTGGGCGGTCCCAAGTGGGACAAGATCGAGCGTGACATTCGCCCTGAACGCGGCCTGCTGAAGATCCGCTCGCAGCTGGGGCTGTTTGCCAACTTGCGCCCGGCCATTCTCTACCCACAGCTGGCCGATGCGTCCTCGCTCAAGCCGGAAATCGTTTCTGGCCTGGACATCCTCATCGTGCGCGAGCTGACCGGCGGCATCTATTTCGGTGCCCCACGTGGTCAGCGTGAGCTTGAAGGTGGCGAGCGCCAGGCCTACGACACCTTGCCCTACAGCGAAAGCGAAGTGCGGCGCATCGCCCGCGTTGGTTTCGACATGGCGCGGGTGCGTGGCAAGAAGCTGTGCTCGGTGGACAAGGCCAACGTTCTGGCTTCCAGCCAGCTGTGGCGTGAAGTGGTCGAGAGCGTGGCACAGGATTACCCGGATGTGGAACTGAGCCACATGTATGTCGACAACGCGGCGATGCAGCTGGTGCGCGCGCCGAAGCAGTTCGACGTCATGGTGACCGACAACATGTTCGGCGACATTCTGTCGGATGAAGCTTCCATGCTGACCGGTTCCATCGGCATGCTGCCTTCGGCGTCGCTCGATGCCAACAACAAGGGCATGTACGAGCCCTGCCACGGCTCGGCGCCAGACATTGCCGGTGCTGGGATCGCCAACCCGTTGGCCACCATCCTGTCCGTGTCGATGATGCTGCGCTACAGCTTCGACCAGTCGGCTGCCGCCGAGGCCATCGAGCAGGCGGTCAGCCTGGTGCTTGACCAGGGCTTGCGCACTGGCGACATCTTCTCCGAAGGCTGCCGCAAAGTAGGTACGCAGGAAATGGGCGACGCAGTAGTCGCAGCGCTGCGGAATCTGTAATCTCTCTGGCCCGCCATCCCCAATCCCGATGGCGGCCCACTTTTAGCAAAGGTGTAGTTGCGATGAAACGTGTAGGTCTGATCGGTTGGCGCGGCATGGTTGGTTCCGTGCTCATGCAGCGAATGCTGGAGGAGCAGGATTTCGACCTTATCGAGCCCGTGTTCTTCACCACCTCCAATATTGGTGGCCAAGGCCCGAACGTGGGCAAGGATACCGCGCCGCTCAAGGACGCGTATTCCATCGAAGAGCTCAAGACCCTCGACGTGATCCTGACTTGCCAGGGCGGCGACTACACCAATGAAGTGTTCCCCAAGCTGCGCGAAGCAGGCTGGCAGGGCTACTGGATCGATGCGGCCTCGTCTTTGCGCATGCAGGATGATGCAGTCATCGTGCTCGACCCGGTCAACCGCAAGGTCATCGATCACCAGCTCGACGCCGGTACCCGCAACTTCATCGGCGGCAATTGCACGGTCAGCCTGATGCTGATGGGCCTTGGCGGATTGTTCGAAGCCGGTCTGGTGGACTGGATGAGTGCCATGACCTACCAGGCAGCGTCCGGTGCAGGGGCGCAGAACATGCGCGAGTTGATCAAGCAGATGGGCGCCACCCATGCGGCGGTCGCCGATGACCTGGCCAACCCGGCCAGTGCCATCCTCGACATCGACCGCAAAGTGGCCGAGGCCATGCGCAGCGAGGCCTATCCGGCTGAAAACTTCGGCGTCCCCCTGGCCGGCAGCCTGATCCCCTGGATCGACAAGGAATTGCCCAACGGCCAGAGCCGCGAAGAATGGAAGGCGCAGGCCGAAACCAACAAGATTCTGGGTCGCTTCAAGAACCCGATTCCGGTGGATGGCATCTGCGTGCGCATCGGTGCCATGCGTTGCCACAGCCAGGCGCTGACCATCAAGCTGAACAAGGATGTGCCGATCGCCGACATCGAAGGCATGATCAGCCAGCACAATCCTTGGGTGAAGCTGGTACCCAACCAGCGTGAGATCAGCATGCAGGAACTGACCCCTACCAAGGTGACCGGCACGCTGAATATCCCGGTTGGACGTTTGCGCAAGCTGAACATGGGTTCCCAGTACCTGGGGGCGTTCACGGTGGGTGACCAACTGCTGTGGGGCGCTGCCGAGCCGCTGCGTCGCATGTTGCGGATCCTGCTGGAACGTTGATACAGCCATCTGTACCCGAACCCGCGCTACTTACAGCGCGGGTTTTTTATTTTGCGGCACGCAGGGCAGGTGGCAGGGGAAGCCTGCGCACAGCGGGCGACTCCCTGCCACGGGTCGGCGTTGGCCTCGGTTGTGTAATGCAGGTAAAGTGCCGCTCCCGTTTCGCCAGAGGCAGCCTGCAATATGAAACCTTCATTCGATATCGCCGTCGTCGGTGCCACCGGCAGCGTCGGTGAGGCGTTGGTCCAGATTCTCGAAGAGCTGGATTTCCCGGTCGCCACCCTGCACCTGCTCGCCAGCATCGAGTCGGCGGGCAGTAGCGTGATGTTCGCCGGCAAGAAGCTCAAGGTCCGTGAGGTCGAGGGGTTCGATTTTGCGCAGGTCAAGCTGGCGTTCTTTGCAGCCAGTGCCGCGGTCAGTCGCAGCTTCGCCACCGACGCTGTGCAAGCGGGCTGCACCGTCATCGACCTGTCCGGTGCCCTGGACAACGCACTGGCTGTCGTTCCAGAAGCCAACGCCGATCAAGTGGCTGGGCTGAAGCTGCCCGCACTGATCACCAGCCCCTGTTCAGGCGCCGTGGCCGCCGCCGCTGCCCTGGCCCCGATCAAGCATTTGCTGGACATCGAGCATGTTCAGGTGGTGGCGTCTTTGGCAGTGTCGGCTCAAGGCCGTGAGGCGGTCAACGAGCTTGCGCGGCAAACGGCCGAGTTGCTCAATGCCCGCCCGTTGGAACCGCGCTTCTTCGACCGCCAGGTCGCCTTCAACGTGTTGGCCCAGGTCGGCAAGGTCGACGAACAGGGCCATACCTCCGTGGAGCGGCGCATGGTGCAGGAGCTGCGCGAGCTGTTGGGCCAGCCTGAACTGAGTATTTCAACAAGCTGCACTCAAGTCCCGGTCTTTTTCGGCGATAGCTTCAATGTGGCCGTGCAGTGCCGCCACGCCGTGGATCTGGCGGCCGTCAACCAGGCGTTGGAGGTGGCGCCTGGCATCGAACGGGTAGACCTGGACGATTATCCAACGCCGGTGGGCGACGCAGTCGGGCAGGACGTGGTCTATGTTGGACGTGTACGCCATGGTGTTGATCAAGCGCAGCAGCTCAACCTTTGGCTGACCACCGACAATGTGCGCAAGGGCGCGGCGCTGAACGCTGTGCAGGTGGCGCAATTGTTGATTAAACACGGTCTGTAAAAGATACTGGCAGGCACTTTTGTCCTGCTCTGCCTGCACGTTTCGGGACGATCCATACAAGGGAAGAGTTCATGCTTCGAATCCGCAAACTGGTTCTAGCCATGGCAGCAGCCTCGGCGCTGTCCTCGGGCATGGCCAATGCTCTGGGCCTGGGAGAGCTGACCCTCAAGTCGGCGCAGAACCAGCCCCTGGAGGCCGAGATCGAACTGCTCGATGTGCGAGACCTGACCGCGGCGCAGTTGGCACCGAGCCTGGCCCCGCCTGAGGAATTCGCCAAGGCAGGCGTGAACTTCTCGAGCGCCTTGCAGGACTTGCGCTTCACGCCCGTGATCAACCCCAATGGCCGAAGCGTGCTTCGCGTGACCTCCAGCCAGCCCATGCCGGGGCCAGTGGTCAAGTTCCTGGTGCAGGTGATGTGGCCTCAAGGCCGCCTGTTGCGTGACTACAACGTCCTGCTGGATCAGGCCAAGGCCCAGGGCCCAGAAGCCGCAACAGGCAATGTCGCCGCTGCGACCACCGGCCCTGGCAGCTACACGACCCAGCGCCGCGATACCCTGTGGCAGATCGCAGCGCGTAACGCTCAGGGTGGATCGATCCAGCAAACGATGATCGCGATCCAGGCGCTGAACCCGGATGCGTTCATCGGCAACAACATCAACCAGCTCAAGGTTGGCCAGGTATTGCGCCTGCCCGATCAGCAACAGATCCAGAGCATTGCCCAAGGCGAAGCCAATCGCGAGGTCGCTGAGCAGTACGCGGCTTGGCGCGAGGGTCGTCGCCTGGGGCCGCGTGCCCGCCAGCTCGACGCCACCCGGCGTGGTGCCGCAGACGCCGCGCCCGCTGCCATCGCCCAAGGCGACAACCTGCGTCTGGTCAGCCCCGGCAACCAGCCTGGTGCTGGGCAGGCCAAGGCGCTGAACGACAAGTTGGCGGTGGCGCAGGAAAGCCTGGACACCAGTCGCCGCGACAACGAAGAACTCAAAAGCCGCATGTCCGACCTGCAGAGCCAGTTGGACAAGCTGCAGCGCCTGATCGAGCTCAAGAACGATCAGTTGGCCCGGCTGGAAGCGCAAGGCGCGGCTACCCCTGCGCCAGCAGCGACGGTCCCTGGCGAACCCGGTCAGCAGGCCCCGGCGCCGTCCCAGGCGGCTGTGCCTGTGACCGATCCGGTGCCGACGGCGAGCCAGCCGACCGTTCCCGATCAACCCGTGATCGCGCCAGCACCCTCGGCTGCGCCAGACGCTCAACCCGCCGCACAAACCTCGTCGGACAGCACCCTGGACGACGTGCTGGGAAGCCGCTGGTTGCTATGGCTGATCGCCGGTTCTACCGTCTTGGTCCTGGCGCTGCTGCTCTGGCTGCTGGCGCGTAAGCGCAGGGCCCAACAGGAAGCCGAAAAGCATTTGCGCATGGCGCGCGCGTTGGAAGAGGAGCAGATCGAGGGTTTCGATCCAGAGGACGACAGCCTTGATGGCGTCGAAGTGGTGTCCCCGACCGTTACGCTGTCGCCAGCGGCAGTCGCCGCCTCAGCGGCAGCCGCAGCGGCCTCTGAAAAACCGGCTGCACAGCCTGTGCGTGAGCCTGCGGCAGACCCTTATGGGCCATTGTTGGCACAGGCGGACACGTGCATTGCCGAAGGCCGCCTGAACCGCGCCACCGAGCTGCTGGAGCCTGCAGTTGCCAGCGCGCCCAGACGCGATGACCTGCGCTTGAAGTTGATGGAGGTCTATGCCCGCCAAGGTGATCAAAGCGCATTCGCCGAGCAGGAGCGCCAGTTGCCGGCGACTGCCGGTAACACGGCAGAAGTGGCCAGCCTTCGCGAGCGTTACCCGGCGATGTTGGCCCTCGCCGCGGCCGGCGTGGGTGCTGCTGCCTTGGCAGCCAAGCTAGACGAGCAGTATGTGCAAGGGCTGCTCGATGATCAGCCGGGTTCACCGCATGCAGAGCCAGCAGAGTCGGACACACAGGCCGCCGCCGGGCCGGACGTCTTCGACGATATTCCGACGCTCGACACTGCGGCGCTGGATGATCAGGCGCTGGAGGGCAACTTCGACTTGAGCCTGGACGACCCTGCTCCCGAGCCGGCGACACCGGCTGCCGCCCCGGCCGATGAGGCGCTCTCTGCAGGAGGGCAGATACAAGACCCGGCCGATGCAGACTTCGAAACCTTGCTGGCGCAGGCCAGTGCTGAAGCTCAACCAGCCCAGGACCTGTCCGATTTCGACCTGGACATCGGGGAGCCCGAGGGGGCGGGTGGTCGGGATGACGCTGCGCCAAGTACGGTCGATCCGGTACCGGCTTTCGATCCGACCACTGATTTCGACCTGCCGGCGGACTTCGACCTGTCCCTGCAGGACGACTCGCCAGGCGCGCAGCAGTTCGCCTCCGAGCTCGATGACGTCAACGCCGAGCTGGACAAGCTCTCGCAAAGCCTGGAGTCGCCCTCCCTGGAGCCGCACTTCACTGCCGAGGACGCCGCTGCGCAACCTGAGCTCGAACCGATCGACGACCTGGATTTCGACTTCTTTTCCGGAGCCGACGAAGTGGCCACCAAGCTCGATCTGGCCCGCGCCTACATCGATATGGGTGATCACCAGGGCGCCCGCGACATTCTCGATGAAGTGGTCAAGGATGGCGATGAGCATCAGCGCGAAGAAGCAGAGGACATGCTTTCGCGTCTGGTCTAGGCCCTCGCGTGAAGCCCTTGGTTTGTAACGCGTGAACCTGATGGCAGCCCTGAACGGCTGCCATTGTCGTTATAATCCCCGGCATTTGGTTCACCAACAGGTTGCAGATTCTTGGACATCATCGACACCGCCTCGGCCGAATCCGCTGCCGAAGGCTGCACGCGCATCGCCCTGGGTGTGGAATACAAGGGCGCCCGCTACCGCGGCTGGCAACGTCAGGCCAGCGGCGTGCCCAGCGTTCAGCAAGCGTTGGAACAGGCACTTTCCAAAGTGGCCAACGAACCCATTTCAGTCGTTTGTGCAGGGCGTACCGATGCTGGCGTGCATGGCTGTGGGCAGGTCGTGCATTTCGACACCCGAGCGGTGCGTGATGAACGTGCCTGGACCATGGGCACCAATTTCAACTTGCCCCATGACATCAGCGTCGTGTGGTCCAGGCCCATGCCTGCCGATTTTCATGCGCGGTTCAAGGCTTGTGCCAGGCGCTATCGCTACGTGATCTACAACGACCCGATTCGGCCTGCTCACCTGGCCGAGGAGGTGACCTGGAATCATCGCCCGCTCGACGTCGAGCGCATGGCCAAGGCTGCCTCAAGTTTGCTTGGCACCCATGATTTCAGCGCATTCCGCGCTAGCCAGTGTCAGGCCAAGTCGCCGATCAAGCACATTTACCACCTGCGGGTGACGCGTCACGGGCAGATGATCGTGCTGGATGTCCGGGCTACCGCCTTCCTGCATCACATGGTGCGCAACATTGCTGGCGTGCTGATGGCTATCGGCGCGGGGGAACGGCCGGTTGAGTGGGCGCGCCAGGTGCTGGAGGGACGGGACCGCCGCGAAGGGGGCGTCACGGCCCACCCCTACGGTCTTTACCTGGTCCAGGTGGAGTACCCGGAGGCGTTTGCGCTGCCTGAGCGTTACATTGGCCCACACTTTCTGACGGGCTACGATGCATTGGCGGACTGACGCACGAAGCGCCATTTGCTAAGATTCCGCCTTTGACCGCGCAAACAGGTGGCTGTCCATGAGCATCGTTCGCAGTAAAATCTGCGGGATCACCCGCATCGAAGACGCTCTGGCAGCTGCCGAGGCCGGCGCCGATGCCATCGGGCTGGTCTTCTATGCCAAGAGCCCGCGTGCCGTGAGCGTAAATCAGGCGCGTGCCATCATTGCCGAGCTGCCGCCCTTCGTGACCACGGTCGGGTTGTTCGTCAATGCCACGCGTTGCGAGCTGGGCGAAATACTCGAAGCGGTGCCCCTGGATCTTTTGCAGTTCCATGGTGATGAAACTCCGCACGATTGCGCAGGCCATCACCGGCCGTGGATCAAGGCACTGCGAGTACGTCCGGATGACGACCTGAAGCTGGCGTGCCGGCAATATGCTGGCGCATCCGGTATCTTGCTGGACACCTTCGTGCCGGGTGTGCCTGGGGGCACGGGCGAAGCGTTCGACTGGTCACTGGTGCCTGCCGACCTGGGCAAGCCGATCATCCTGGCCGGTGGCCTGTCGGCGGACAACGTCGGGCAGGCGATCGCCCAGGTGCGCCCATACGCTGTCGATGTCAGCGGCGGTGTCGAGCAAGCCAAGGGCATCAAGGATGCGGCCAGAATAGAAGCATTCGTACGCGCGGTGAAACAGGCTTGAGCAGATGTGACGGCAGGCAGCGTGCCATCGTCCATAGCTATCTCAGCCCCGTGGGCCGGCCGGCCCCGCGTGGGGCGGTCAACCGAATTGTTCAGGGTGGCGCGGCAGGGGTACTGAACCCGGGTCGCCGTTTCACCCACGTTTTAAGCATTTGAGCTCAAAAGGGCAGGGCAGGCCGGCTACGCTGGTCCCCTCCCGCCGATACTGGAGAAAGAAAGCATGAGCAACTGGTTAGTCGACAAACTGATCCCTTCCATCATGCGTTCCGAGGTGAAGAAGAGCTCGGTACCTGAAGGCCTGTGGCACAAATGCCCGTCCTGTGAGGCCGTGCTGTACCGTCCGGAGCTGGAAAAGACCCTGGACGTATGCCCCAAGTGCAATCACCACATGCGCATCGGCGCACGTGCTCGCATCGATATCTTCCTGGATGCCGAGGGCCGTGCCGAGCTGGGTGCCGACCTGGAGCCGGTCGACCGGTTGAAGTTCCGCGACAGCAAGAAGTACAAGGACCGCCTGACCGGCGCGCAGAAGCAGACCGGTGAAAAGGACGCCCTGATCTCCATGAGCGGCACCCTGATGGGCATGCCGATCGTGGTCAGCGCGTTCGAATTCTCCTTCATGGGCGGTTCCATGGGTGCCATCGTCGGCGAGCGCTTCGTGCGCGCAGCCAACTATGCCCTGGAGCATCGCTGCCCAATGGTGTGTTTCTCGGCTTCCGGCGGTGCCCGCATGCAGGAAGCGCTGATCTCGCTGATGCAGATGGCCAAGACTTCTGCCGTGCTGGCGCGTCTGCGTGAAGAAGGCATCCCGTTCATCTCGGTACTGACCGACCCGGTTTACGGTGGCGTGTCCGCCAGCCTTGCGATGCTGGGCGATGTCATCGTTGGCGAGCCCAAGGCCCTGATCGGCTTTGCCGGCCCGCGCGTCATCGAGCAGACCGTTCGCGAGAAGCTGCCTGAAGGCTTCCAGCGCAGCGAATTCCTGCTGGAGCACGGTGCCATCGACCTGATCATCTCTCGTGGCGACCTGCGTCCACGGCTGGCGCGCCTGCTGGCCCAGATGACCGGCCAGCAGACACCGGTCGAAGCCCTCGAGGCGGCTGCGGTCGCGTGATGACCCAACGGACCCTTGGCGAGTGGCTCGCCTATCTTGAGCAGTTGCACCCCTCGGCCATCGACATGGGGCTGGAGCGGTCGCAGGCGGTACTGGCGCGCCTGGCGTTGGGCAAGCTTGCCCCACGTGTGGTGACGGTAACGGGCACCAACGGCAAGGGCTCGACCTGCGCGTTCCTCGCTTCGCTGCTGCGTGCCCAGGGGTTGAGGGTCGGCGTATACAGCTCGCCGCACCTGCTGCGCTACAACGAGCGGGTGATCATCGACGGCGTTGAAGCCAGCGATGCGCAGTTGTGCGAAGCGTTCGCAGCGGTCGAAGCGGCGCGCGGCGAAATCTCCCTGACCTATTTCGAGATGGGTACCCTGGCGGCGTTCTGGCTGTTCGAGCGTTCGCAGCTCGACGCGGTGGTGCTGGAAGTCGGGCTGGGCGGGCGGCTGGACACGGTGAATGTCGTGGACGCCGACATCGCGCTGGTGACCAGCATCGGGGTCGACCACATCGATTACCTGGGCGATACCCGCGAGCAAGTGGCCTTCGAGAAGGCCGGTATCTTCCGTGCCGGCAAGCCCGCGCTCTGTGGCGACCTCGATCCGCCCCAGCCGCTGCTGGACAAGGCCAGCGAACTGGCGGCCCCGCTGCGGTTGCGGGGCCGCGACTTCGACCTTCAAGTGGCCGAGCATGGCTGGAGCTGGTACGGGACGTCCGGCGAAGGTGAAAAAGTTGCCTTGATGGACCTGCCCCTGCTGGACCTGCCCATGGAAAACGCAGCCTTGGCCCTGCAAGCCTACCTGCTGAGCGGCCTGCCCTGGAGCCCTGCGCAGCTGAGCCAGGCATTGGTCCAGACGCGCATCACAGGTCGTCTCGACCGGCGCGTGATCCACTGGCGTGGCGTCGCGGTGGAACTGCTGCTGGATGTAGGGCATAACCCACATGCAGCGCAGTACCTGGCCCGGCGTCTGGCATCCCGACCACTGGTCGGTCGGCGTCTGGCCGTGTTCGGCTTGCTTTGCGACAAGGACCTCGAGGGTGTGATTGCGCCCTTGCAGGCCCTGGTTGATGAGTGGGCCGTTGCGCCGCTTGCCACCCCGCGTGCCCGGCCTGCCGCGCAATTGGCTGAGGCCCTGACGAACCTCGGCGCCACGGTGAAGTCTTATGCCAGCGTCGACGCTGCCCTGGAGGGGCAGTGCGCGAACGCCACGGCAGATGATCAGATCCTGCTGTTCGGTTCGTTTTTCTGTGTCGCTCAGGCGCTGGAATGGTTGCAGCGGCATCCCCAGGAGGGTGGGATAGATGGCAGTGCTGGATAAAGGAATGAAGCAGCGCATGATCGGTGCGCTGGTGCTGGTAGCGCTGGCGGTGATTTTCCTGCCGATGCTGTTTTCGCGGCAGGATGAAATGCGTGAGGTGCACGTCGATGCCCCAAAAGCGCCTGCTGCACCGTCGCTGCCTGAAGTAAAGGTCGACCCCGTCGCCGTGCCAGAACCCCAGGCCTTGCCGGAGCAAGCGGACCCGTCGCCGGTGGTGGTAGACGAGTCGTCCGCCCCTGCGCGTGCGCCCAGCCAGCCCATCACGCCGTCGCCGCAGACACAGCAGGCCCAGCCTGCTCCGGCGGCCGTGGCCAAGGCCGAGCCCAAGGCGCCGGCCGCTTCTGCGCCAGCTGCGACGTCGACCAAAGCTGCCGCGCCGTCCAAACTCGACGCCAACGGCCTGCCGGTCAGTTGGTCGATCCAGTTGGCAAGCCTGTCCAACCGGGCAGGCGCCGAGAAGCTCCAGCAGACCTTGCGTAGCCAAGGCTACAACGCCTATATCCGTGCGGCCGGTGGCATGAACCGGGTGTATGTCGGCCCGCTTATCGAGCGTGCCGACGCCGAGCGCACCCGCGATGCAATCAACCGCCAGAACAGCCTCAAGGGCTTTGTCGTGCGCTTCCAGCCGGAACGCAGCTGAAGGCGAGGGGCGGCATCGCCGTCCCGTGCCAGGCAGCGAGCCTGCGGGCGGTGCCCAGCAGGCTCGCTGTGCTGGCTGGATCATCCACTGACATTCCGCTTACCCAAGCCCTCGTCGCTCTGGTAAAATCCGCCGCCTCAACGATCTGCAGGCAGCACCGTGGCATTTACCCTGGTTGATTGGGCGATCATTGCGATCATCGCCGTCTCCACACTGATCAGTCTCAAACGCGGCTTCGTCAAGGAAGCCCTGTCCTTGCTCATCTGGATCATTGCCGGTGCGGTGGCGTGGATGTTCGGTGGCTCGCTTTCGGTGTACCTGGAAAGCTATATCCAGACGCCCTCCATGCGCGTGATCGCAGGCTGCGGTATTTTGTTCGTCGCCACCTTGCTGGTGGGGGCGATGCTCAACTTTCTCATCGGCGAACTGATTCGTGTCACCGGCCTGTCGGGCACCGATCGTTTTCTGGGCATGGTCTTCGGCGCCGCCAGGGGCGGCCTGCTGGTGGTCGTGGCACTCGGGCTGCTGAGCCTGGGGCCGGTTCAACAAGACACGTGGTGGCAGGAGTCTCGCCTGATACCTCGGTTTCTACTGGTAGCCGACTGGTCTAAAAACCTGGTTGTGGGCTTCACCAGCCAATGGATGTCCGGCGGAGCGATCAGTACACCGTCTGATCTTCCGTTCAAGGAGCAGCTGCTCGGGCCGACCCGGCCTTGAGCGCTATTCACTCAAGTTTCATCAAAGTAGGGGTTGCGTCGCATGTGTGGCATCGTCGGTATCGTCGGTAAGTCGAACGTCAATCAGGCGCTGTATGACGCGCTTACGGTCCTCCAGCACCGCGGCCAGGACGCTGCCGGTATCGTGACCAGCCATGACGGCCGGTTGTTCCTGCGCAAGGATAATGGCCTGGTGCGCGATGTGTTCCAGCAGCGCCACATGCAACGCCTGGTGGGCAGCATCGGCATCGGCCATGTGCGCTACCCGACGGCGGGCAGCTCGACCTCCGCCGAGGCCCAGCCGTTCTACGTCAACTCGCCATACGGCATCACCCTGGCCCACAACGGCAACCTCACCAACGTCGAGCAGTTGGCCAAGGAGATCTACGAGTCGGACCTGCGTCACGTCAACACCAACTCCGACTCCGAAGTGCTGCTCAACGTATTCGCCCATGAGCTGGCCGTGCGCGGCAAGTTGCAGCCTACCGAAGAGGACGTGTTCGCCGCGGTCTCCCATGTACACAGCCGCTGCGTCGGCGGTTACGCTGTCGTTGCCATGATCACCGGCTACGGCATCGTCGGCTTCCGCGATCCCAACGGTATCCGCCCGGTCGTCTTCGGTCAGCGCCATACCGACGAAGGCGTGGAGTACATGATTGCTTCGGAAAGCGTTGCGCTCGACGTGCTCGGCTTCACCCTGATTCGCGACCTGGCGCCAGGCGAGGCGGTCTACATCACCGAAGAAGGCCAGCTGTATACCAAGCAGTGTGCCGAGGCCCCGAAACTGCAACCCTGCATTTTCGAACACGTCTACCTGGCCCGCCCGGACTCGATCATGGACGGTGTCTCGGTGTACAAGGCGCGTCTGCGCATGGGCGAGAAGCTCGCCGACAAGATCCAGCGCGAACGCCCGGACCACGGCATCGACGTGGTCATCCCCATTCCGGACACCAGCCGCACTGCCGCGCTTGAGTTGGCCAACCACCTGGGCGTGAAATTCCGCGAAGGCTTCGTCAAGAACCGCTACATCGGCCGCACCTTCATCATGCCGGGCCAGGCTGCCCGCAAGAAGTCGGTCCGCCAGAAGCTCAATGCCATCGAGCTTGAGTTCCGCGGCAAGAACGTCATGCTGGTTGACGACTCCATCGTGCGCGGCACCACCTGCAAGCAGATCATCCAGATGGCGCGCGAGGCCGGCGCCAAGAATGTCTATTTCTGCTCCGCAGCTCCTGCAGTGCGCTACCCCAACGTCTACGGCATCGACATGCCGAGCGCTCACGAACTGATCGCCCACAACCGTACCACCGAGCAGGTGGCCGAGTTGATTGGCGCCGACTGGCTGGTCTACCAGGACCTGCCTGACCTGATCGACTCGGTCGGTGGCGGCAAGATCAAGATCGAGCACTTCGATTGCGCGGTATTCAACGGTGAATACGTCACTGGCGATATCGACGAAGCCTACCTTGACCGCATCGAGCAGGCCCGCAATGACCTGGCCAAGGTCAAGACGCAGGCGGTCAGCGCAATCATCGACCTCTACAACAACTGATTTCAGGGAGCGATGGCATGACCGATCAATGGGATGCCGGGCGACTGGACAGCGACCTGGAGGGTGTCGGCTTCGACACCCTGGCAGTGCGCGCCGGTCAATGCCGTTCACCGGAGGCCGAGCACAGCGAAGCGCTGTTCCTGACCTCTAGCTACGTGTTCCGTACGGCTGCCGATGCGGCTGCGCGTTTTGCCGGTGAAACCCCGGGCAATGTCTATTCGCGCTATACCAACCCGACCGTACGGGCATTCGAAGAGCGCCTGGCGGCGATGGAAGGTGCCGAGCAGGCCGTGGCCACCTCCACCGGCATGGCGTCGATTCTGGCCGTGGTCATGTCGCTGTGCAGTGCAGGCGATCACGTACTGGTCTCTCAGAGCGTGTTCGGGTCGACCATCAGCCTGTTCGAGAAGTATTTCAAGCGCTTCGGCTTGCAGGTGGACTACGTACCGTTGGTCGATCTTGCCGGCTGGGAGCAGGCCATAAAGGCCAATACCAAGCTGCTGATCGTCGAGTCGCCGTCCAACCCACTGGCCGAATTGGTCGATATCGCTGCGCTCAGCGAAATCGCCCATGCCCGTGGGGCCATGCTGGTGGTGGACAACTGCTTCAGCACACCGGCCTTGCAGCAACCGCTCAAACTCGGTGCCGACATCGTCTTCCACTCCGCCACCAAGTTCATCGATGGCCAAGGCCGCTGCATGGGTGGTGCAGTGGCAGGCCGTGCCGAACAGATGAAGGACGTGGTCGGTTTCCTGCGCACGGCAGGCCCGACGCTCAGCCCATTCAACGCGTGGGTATTCACCAAGGGCCTGGAGACGCTGCGCCTGCGTATGCGGGCTCACTGCGAGAGTGCTCAGGCACTGGCGCAATGGCTGGAACAGCAGGACGGCATTGAAAAAGTACATTACGCCGGCCTACCAAGCCATCCGCAGCACGCATTGGCCAAGCGCCAGATGAGTGGCTTCGGCGCTGTGGTGAGCTTCGAAGTCAAGGGCGGCAAGGAAGGGGCCTGGCGCTTCATCGATGCTACCCGAGTCGTTTCGATCACCACCAACCTGGGTGACAGCAAGACCACCATCGCTCATCCGGCCACCACCTCCCACGGCCGCCTGACGCCCCAGGAACGTGCGGCTGCCGGCATCCGCGACAGCCTGATTCGTGTGGCCGTGGGCTTGGAGGACGTGGCGGATCTGCAGGCCGACCTGGCGCGTGGACTGGCGGCATTGTGATCGAAATTGGTCTCAACACGCCCGGCCACAACGGCCGGGTCGCTTTGGTCACCGGTGCTGCGCGCGGTATCGGCCTTGGCATCGCCGCCTGGCTGATCTGCGAAGGTTGGCAGGTGGTGCTCAGTGACCTCGACCGCCAGCGGGGAGCGAAAGCGGCCAAGGCCCTGGGGGATAACGCCTGGTTCATCACCATGGATGTGGCAGATGAGTCCCAGGTCAGTGCCGGGGTATCCGAGGTGCTCGGGCAATTCGGCAGGCTTGACGCGCTGGTGTGCAATGCTGCGATTGCCAACCCCCACAGCCAGACGCTTGAAAGCCTGAGCCTGGCTCAATGGAACCGCGTGCTGGCCGTCAATCTCAATGGCCCGATGCTGCTGGCCAAGCACTGTGCGCCTTACCTGCGCGCGCACAATGGCGCCATCGTCAACCTGACGTCCACGCGAGCGCGGCAGTCCGAGCCTGACACTGAAGCTTATGCCGCCAGCAAAGGGGGCCTTGTGGCACTCACCCATGCGCTGGCTATCAGCCTGGGCCCGGAGATTCGTGTCAACGCCGTGAGCCCGGGGTGGATCGATGCCCGGGATCCCTCTCAGCGCCGTGCCGAGCCGTTGAGCAATGCTGACCACGCCCAGCACCCCACCGGTCGCGTGGGCACCGTCGAGGACGTTGCAGCGATGGTCGCCTGGCTGCTGTCCCGGCAAGCAGCGTTCGTGACCGGTCAGGAGTTCGTGGTCGACGGCGGCATGACCCGCAAGATGATCTACACCTGAAGGCCCTTGTGGGCAGACCAGAAGAGGAGGGGACCGCAAGGTCCCTTTTTCGTGCCCGGGCTTGGTTGGGCACAAATCAAGGTATGCTCGGCTTTGCACTGGGTAGCGTTAGCCGCACCTGCGAGTTGGAAAAAAACTCAACAGGGCTATTGACTTAGCGTCGTCACCTGCGTAAATTTCGCGGCCTCAGCGAAGCAAACGCAACACGTTACATCGCGAGGGTGATTAGCTCAGCCGGGAGAGCATCTGCCTTACAAGCAGAGGGTCGGCGGTTCGATCCCGTCATCACCCACCACTTCCTGAGATGTTCCTGACGCTCAAGGCTTCGCAAGAAGCTAACAGCCAGAGAGGAATGCACTGCGCAGCGGTAGTTCAGTCGGTTAGAATACCGGCCTGTCACGCCGGGGGTCGCGGGTTCGAGTCCCGTCCGCTGCGCCATTTTGATTAACAGATGGGTGCTTGTCGCCGGTCTGAAGCCACAAGGTACAGCACCTTGGGCTGACCCAGTTTCAATCGGGCGCAAGCCTGAACGATACGCAGCGGTAGTTCAGTCGGTTAGAATACCGGCCTGTCACGCCGGGGGTCGCGGGTTCGAGTCCCGTCCGCTGCGCCATCTTCGCTCCAAGGTCCCTAGAACACCTTGAGGCAACCATGAACGAATGGTCATTGAACCGTTTTTCATGCCTTCCCCCAGCTTATCTGGTGGGTAGACCCAAGTTTCAATCGGGCGCAAGCCTGAATGATACGCAGCGGTAGTTCAGTCGGTTAGAATACCGGCCTGTCACGCCGGGGGTCGCGGGTTCGAGTCCCGTCCGCTGCGCCATCTTCGCTCCAAGGGCCTTTGAACACCTTGGCGCTACGTGAAAGCGACCTTCGGGTCGCTTTTTGCGTTTTTGGCGTTTGCCGAATTTACCTTGCCGCCTGCATGAAACCTTGCGAGTACTTCATCGACCAGTGGTTCCTGTACCTGGCTGCTGTGTTGCACAATAGGCACCTTCTTGAAATACCCGGAACCCTCGATGACAAGATCTTCCGTTTCTGGTGCGCTCGTGCTGGCCGCCCTGTTGGCCGTACTGAGCGGTTGTGCGTCCAAGAAACCTGCGGTGTACGAGCATGAGAACTTCGATGACTCAGGCACGTTCTCGCGCAGCTTT
Organism: Pseudomonas sp. KCJK9111; assembly: GCF_046231935.1. Classification (NCBI taxonomy): domain Bacteria; kingdom Pseudomonadati; phylum Pseudomonadota; class Gammaproteobacteria; order Pseudomonadales; family Pseudomonadaceae; genus Pseudomonas; species Pseudomonas sp. KCJK9111. Next base: position 19,317 of record NZ_JBJJMO010000004.1, read on the forward strand.
CCCGTAGGTGATGCCAACTCCTGCGAAGCGGCCCGCCGTGCGCTGCTCAGCCAAGGCTATATCATCACCAGCAGCGGCCCCAACCAGGTGGTCGGCAACAAGAGCTTCCAGCAGAACAGCGATAACCACCTGCAGATCAGCTTCAACGTCACGTGTGCCCCGGATGCGAGCGACGAACAGCACTCGACCATGTTCGCCAATGCCCTGCAGGACCGCTATGCCCTGAAAAAGTCCAATACATCGGCAAGCTTGGGCGTAGGGGTGCTGGGTTCGGTGTCGATGCCGATTGGCTCGAGCGATGACTCGATGGTGAAAGTCGCCAGTGAGACAGTCACCGCCGCGCAGTTCTACGACCGCTACTTCGCGTTGGTGGAAAGTTACTTGCCTAAGCCCAAGCCCAAGGCGCAATCGTTGAGCCAGCCCAAGGCCGAACAACCCGCGCCGAAGACCGAGAAGCCTGCGGTGGAACTGGGCTTGCCGGAGCAGGCTGCGGCCAGCCCGGCGCCGGTACCGGTCGAGGTTGCACCGGCTGCGCCAGACACGGCCCCCAAGGACGGTGCCTCACCCGCCGCGTTCGCACCCGACCAGCAGACTGTCCAGGCACCTGCCAGTGGAGATCAACTGAGCTCGCAGCCCGTCGCGCCTCCGGCCGATGCAGCACCCATCGAGGTGCAGCAGGCTGAGCCGGTCACGCCAGCCCCGCAGGATCAAACGGCCCCTCAAGGCCAGCCCTCGACGCCATGAGTCTGCAGGGCCGGTGCCGCCACGATTCGGGCGTCGAGGCGGCCAGGCCCTAGCCAGGTTTGACAGACCGGTCGATCAGCGGCACGCCGCTGAGTTCTTGCAGCGCTTGGAACGTGATTTGCGCGCAAATCTCGACCACTTCAAGCCCCGCCGGTGTCACGTCCATTACCGCGAGGTCCGTGTAGATGCGGCTCACGCAACCAATGCCCGTCAGCGGGTAGGTGCATTTGCTCACCAGTTTGCTTTCGCCGGTTTTGGTCAGGTGGTCCATCATCACGAACACCTGTCGGGCGCCGGTGGCCAGGTCCATCGCGCCGCCCACTGCGGGGATCGACCCCTCGGCGCCGGTGTGCCAGTTAGCCAGGTCGCCGTTTACGGAAACCTGGAAAGCGCCGAGCACGGCAATGTCCAGGTGCCCACCGCGCATCATCGAAAATGAATCGGCATGGTGGAAATAGGCGCCACCGGTCAGCAGCGTCACATGCTGCTTGCCAGCGTTGATCAAGTCATCGTCCTCCTCGCCTGGCGCAGGGCTTGGGCCCATGCCCAGCACACCATTTTCACTGTGCAGGAACACTTCCTTGTCGCCCAGGTAGTTGGCGACCAGGGTGGGTGCGCCGATACCCAAGTTGACGTAGGCACCTTCCTCGATGTCGGCTGCAACGCGCTGGGCCATAGCCTCACGCGAGCGTCGTTGGGTGATGGTCATGGACGGGCCTCAGAATGGGTGGTTGGATGGGCGGCGTCGGGGACCGCCACCACGCGTTGCACGAAGATGCCCGGCGTGACGATATGCTCCGGGTCCAGCTCTCCCAGCGCGACGACCTGGTCGACCTGGACGATTGCAGTCTTGGCAGCCATGGCCATGATCGGTCCGAAATTGCGGGCGGCCTTGCGGTAGATCAGGTTGCCCCAGCGATCACCCTTGTACGCCTTGATCAAGGCGAAATCGGCATGCAACGGCATCTCCAGTACGTACTGGCGGCCGTCGATCTCCCGCGTTTCCTTGCCTTCGGCGAGCAAGGTGCCATAGCCGGTGGGTGAAAAGAAGGCGCCGATACCAGAGCCTGCCGCGCGAATGCGCTCGGCCAGATTACCTTGCGGTACGACCTCCAGTTCGACCTTGCCAGCCCGGTACAAGGCATCGAAAACGTACGAGTCGGATTGGCGCGGGAACGAACAGATGATCTTGCGCACCCGTTCGGCCTTGAGCAATGCAGCCAGGCCGGTGTCGCCGTTGCCAGCATTGTTGCTGATGATGGTCAGGTCGCGTGCACCAGTGGCGATCAACCCGTCTATGAGCTCAGAGGGCATGCCAGCGGTACCGAAGCCGCCGACTAGCAGGGTCGAGCCATCGGTGATGCCCGCCACGGCGCTGGCAATGGTTGCATGGGTCTTGTCGATCAAGGCGTAGCTCCCGTCGATGCTTTAAAAAATGCCATCGTGCAGTGCACGATGCGCCCAGCACTGGCTGGCGCTTGATGGGGATGAACGTGAGCTAGCTTGCCGCAAGCCGGGCCATGGGCGCAGTGGTCAAGGCAATTTCTGGGCGATTACCGAACCGTTGTTGCAAGCGCGCGCCGCGTTGGCCCGTGTTAGGGACGTATTGGATTAAACGAACGCGCCCGTCCACAGGTCCATGTTCCTGATACGCGAGGGCGCACTGCGCGAAAAGCATCGTCACGTCACCCCCATGTCACGTCATCGCACTAAGCTACCGACGAACTCAGCAACCCGTATTCGGATAAGGACGCAGGAAGATGGACGATTACCAGGAAGAGCTGCTGGAATTTCAGGCCCATGAGATGGACACGCCCGAACCGGCAGAAGACGCGACCGAACTCTAGTCCCCGCGTCGCTGCGTGCGCCGGTACGCGCCAGGCGTAAGGCCAGTCCAGCGCTTGAACGCGCGCTGGAAGGCCTCTGCCGAAGCGAACCCCAGCAGGTAGGCGATTTCGCCGAAGCTCAACTGGGTATCGCGGATGTAGGTCTCGGCCAGGTCACGCCGCGTGCCGTTCAACAGGTCACGAAAACGCGTACCTTCTTCTGCCAGCCTGCGCCGCAGCGTCCAGGGCGGCAGTTGAAGCTGCAGGGCAATTTCGTCGAGCTCCGGTTCACGTCCCCCATTGAGCAGCGGCCCGAGCAGGTGGGTGATGCGTTCGCCCAGGCTACGCACGCGCGTCAGCTGATGCATGTGTGCCTCGCTCAGGGTCAGCAGTTGATGCCAGGTGCTGGGGCAATGCCTGGGGTTTGGCAGTTGCAGCGTGGCGCGGCTCAGGCGCAACTGGTTGCACTCGGCGGCAAAGCGGACCGGCGCGCTGCACAGGGGCTGATAGAGGGGGGCGTAGCTTGGGGCTGCAAACTCGATGTCCACGCGCTCGGCCACCACTGGCGTACCGACCAGGTCGCCCAGCTGGGCCAGCCAGCCGGCGAGCAGCGAGTCGACCACAAAGCGGTTATAGGCGTTGTACGGGCTGATGGAGTAAAAACGCAGCCAGGCGCCTTCGCCATCTTCGCAGTAAGTGGAGTGGCCTCGATAGTTGGAGGCGTACAGCGGCTCGAAGCGCAGCAAGGTGCGCGCCGCCTCGCCCAAGGTTGGCGCCTGCGCTGCCGTGACCCCGGCCAGCCCGGTATGTGCCAGCCGGCTCAACTGGCCAATCTGTAAACCCAGTGCAGGTTCGGCGCACAATGCGATGGCGGCGTGGCCCAGGTGCATGTAGCGCGGTATCGACAGGCGCGCATTGGCCTGGGCCAGCCGCGCGGTGTCCAGGCCATAGCGTTCGAGCAAGGGTGCAGGGTCGTGGCCCAGCCGTCGAATCGCGTCCGCCAAGGGTTGCACGAAGCCTACCGACAGGTCGCCTAGCCTTACCTGCGGGCGGCTCATGGCGCTACAGCCATATATTCAGCAAGCGGGCACCGGGGCTGGGTGGCCCGGTCAACAGGTCGCCGGCTTGCCAGGCAAATCCTTGCCCATCGGCGCCTTGCTCCCAGAACTGGCCGCGCATGAAGACGCTCACACTGCTCACCTGATGACCGACAGGCGCGGTCAGCCGGTGCCAGGCCTCTTGCTCGCTGACCTCGCCACGCTTGACGGGCAAGCGCGTGCTGACAGGCTGGTGGCGATTGCCACGCCAGGGTGTCAACCAGCTGTGCCTGCCGCTCAGAAAGGCAGGAATGGCCACCAGTTCGACCGATTGGGCCAGCAGCTGCTGGTGATTTTCCGGATACCAGCTGTCGCTCCCCACCAATACCCCAAGCCGCCCCGCAGGCGTGTGCAGCACCTGCAGAGGCTGGTCCACACCAGGGTGGATGAACCGCCTGTTCTCGCTGTCCGGATAGTGCTGGCGCTGGGGTTGGCCCAGGATGCTACCGTCACCGGCGAATACCACGCTGCTGTTGAACAGCGGCCCGCGTCCGGGGTGCAATGCACCCTCGCTGACATAGGGCTGCGGAAGCACGATCGAGCCAGCTACCAGGGTGACGCCGAATTCCTTGGCCAAGCCGCCGAATACCTGCTGGTAATCGGCGGCCATCTGATCGGCCTTCATGCGCAGATGGGCATCGGCCCGTCGGTCATCGCCCTCGGCCGCAAGCATGGCCCAGCCATAGCGAAGCGGGTTACTCAGCTCGAACCATTGCAGTGCTTCACGCTGCTGGGTCACCTGGTAGAACGCGTTCTTCTCGCCACGTGCCCACAGCCAGGTACCGATGTGCTCAGGTAATACCACCACGGTGCGAGGCGTGATCAGGCCTAGCGTGCGCGCCTGCTCGAGGTAGGCGGCAAGTTTGCGGTGCAGGCGTTGCAGGTCCTGGTAGTCCCCTGGGTACAGCAGCGGCTCGACGCCCAGCAGGTTGCCATGCTCGCCGGGTTGCCCGTGGTTGACTGCCAGTTCGATGCGCAAGTCAGACAGGTAGTGCCCCTGTGGGCGCTGTTGGGTCCAGAAGGCGTAACCACACAGGGCGGCGATCACCCCCAGCAGCAGGGCACTTGTCAGAAATTTTTTCATGAAACGCTACAAGGCAATGGGCATGAAGGAGCCCTAGGGTAGACGCGCTGTTCGGGATGATCAATAACTTGTCAGTTCTGGTCATTGAGGCGGTTCAAACGGCTGTTTACTGTCTGCTTCATATAACGACAGGGCCGCCTCAGGGCGAAATGCCCGTTTACCGTGATCACCAGAGAAGCCGAACCATGACCGACACTCGCTACCCGCACCTGCTGGCCCCGCTGGACCTGGGCTTCACCACGTTGCGCAACCGTACCCTGATGGGCTCCATGCACACGGGGCTTGAGGAACGTCCAGGCGGGTTCGAGCGCATGGCTGCCTATTTTGCCGAACGGGCGCACGGCGGCGTAGGCCTGATGGTCACCGGTGGCATTGCACCCAACGATGAAGGCGGTGTTTACGCAGGCGCCGCCAAACTCAGCACCGAAGCCGAAGCCGAGCAGCACCGTATCGTCACCGAGGCGGTGCACGCCGCAGGGGGCAAGATTTGCCTGCAGATTCTTCACGCCGGGCGCTATGCCTACAGCCCGCGCCAGGTGGCGCCAAGCGCCATTCAAGCGCCGATCAACCCGTTCAAGCCGCGGGAATTGGACGAGGCGGGGATCGAAAAGCAGATTGCCGACTTCGCCCACTGCGCGCTGCTTGCGCAGAAAGCTGGTTACGACGGTGTCGAGGTCATGGGCTCGGAAGGCTATTTCATCAACCAATTCCTCGCCGCCCACACCAACCACCGCACCGACCGTTGGGGCGGCAGCTACGACAATCGCATGCGCCTGGCCGTGGAAATCGTCAGCCGGGTGCGCCGCGCGGTGGGCCCTAACTTCATTATCATCTTCCGCCTTTCGATGCTCGACCTGGTCGAGGGCGGCAGCACCTGGGACGAGATCCAGACCCTGGCCAAGGCCATCGAGCAGGCGGGTGCAACGCTGATCAATACCGGTATTGGCTGGCACGAGGCGCGCATTCCCACCATCGCCACCAAGGTGCCACGTGCAGCCTTCAGCAAGGTCACCGCCAAGTTGCGCGGGGTAGTGGGTATTCCTTTGATCACCACCAACCGTATCAATACGCCAGAAGTGGCCGAGGCGGTGCTGGCCGAAGGGGATGCGGATATGGTGTCCATGGCCCGTCCGTTCCTGGCCGATCCTGCCTTCGTCAACAAGGCTGCAGCCGGGCGTGCTGATGAAATCAATACCTGCATCGGCTGCAACCAGGCGTGTCTGGACCATACGTTTGGCGGCAAGCTGACCAGTTGCCTGGTAAACCCGAGGGCCTGCCATGAAACCGAACTCAACTACCTGCCCGTGCGCATGGCCAAGCGCATCGCTGTCGTGGGCGCCGGCCCGGCAGGCCTTGCCGCTGCAACGGTGGCTGCTGAGCGTGGCCATGTAGTGACCTTGTTCGAATCGGCCAGCGAAATTGGCGGTCAGTTCAATGTTGCCAAGCGCGTGCCAGGCAAGGAGGAATTCAACGAAACCCTGCGGTATTTTCGCAACAAGCTGCGCAGCACTGGCGTCGACGTGCGCTTGAACACGCGCGTCGACGTGCCAGCGCTTGTGGCCGGCGGCTATGACGACATCATCCTCGCGACCGGCATCCTGCCCCGTGCACCGGCGATCCCGGGGATCGCGCACCCCAAGGTGCTCAGCTACCTGGATGTGCTGCTCGAGCGTAAGCCTGTGGGCAAGAGAGTGGCCGTGATCGGCGCAGGGGGCATCGGTTTCGATGTATCCGAATACCTGGTGCATCAGGGCGTGCCCACCAGCCTGGACCGCGAAGCGTTCTGGAAGGAGTGGGGTATCGACACCCACCTCGAAGCCCGCGGCGGTGTAGCCGGTATCACACCCCAGCCCCACGCACCTGCCCGGCAGGTGTACCTGATGCAGCGCAAGACCTCCAAGGTAGGGGATGGCCTGGGCAAGACCACTGGCTGGATCCACCGTACCGGCTTGAAGAACAAGCAGGTGAAGATGCTCAATGGGGTCGAGTACCTGGCCATTGATGACGCAGGCCTGCACGTGCGCATTGGCGGTGGCGAGCCGCAGGTGCTGGCGGTGGACAACGTGGTGATCTGCGCAGGCCAGGATCCGCTGCGCGAATTGCAGGACGGGCTGGTGGCTGCTCGGCAGTCGGTACACCTGATCGGCGGTGCTGACGTGGCGGCAGAGCTCGACGCCAAGCGGGCGATCGACCAGGGGTCGAGGTTGGCGGCGCAGCTTTGATTCACCGCCCGCGCCAGATGCTCTGCTGATAGACTGGCGTCCATGCCTGTCGAACTCCCCTTGGCCCCTTTGCAACGCCTGACATTGCCCTGGCTGGCGAGGGCCCAGGTCGAGGCTGCCATCCTGCGCCTTGACCTGATCGACCCCCTGATCAGCGGCAACAAGTGGTTCAAGCTGCGCCACCATCTGGAACAGGCGCTCGATGCCAAGGCCCCCGGCCTGGTGAGCCTGGGCGGCAACCATTCCAACCACCTGCATGCTCTGGCCGCTGCCGGCAAGCGGTTGGGCCTGGCCACGGCCGGCCTGCTGCGGGGGCATCCGCGCCAAACACCCACCGTGCAGGATTTGCAGGCCATGGGCATGCAACTGCACTGGCTGGGCTACGAGGGCTACCGTGGTCGTAACGAGGCGGGTTTCTGGACGCCTTGGCACACGCACTATCCCGGCTGGCATTGCATCCCCGAAGGCGGAGGCGGGCAGGCCGGTGCGCAGGGGTGCGCGTCGATCGTGACTCAACTGCACGCGCAGCTTGCGACGCTGGGCTGGTCGGACTATGACGCCTGGTGGTTGGCCGCTGGCACGGGCACCACGCTGGCGGGCCTGGTGCTGGCCGAGTCAGGGGCCCATGCCGTGCATGGGGCGCTGGCCGTACCCGAGCACTATGGCGTGGCCGAGACCGTGGCGGCACTTGTCGGCACGCAGGGCTACCGCCTGCACAGCGCCAGCCGGGGCGGCTTCGGCAAGTTCGACGATCAACTGCTGGCCTTCATCGCCGATTGCGAGCAGCAGGCCGGCGTTCCTTTCGAGGCGCTCTACACCGGCAAGGCATTGCTTGCGCTCAAGGCTCAGGTCGAAGCCGGGCTGTTCGCGCCCGGCACTCGCCTGGTGTTCGTCCATACCGGCGGTTTGCAGGGCCGCCGGGGTTACTTGTAAGGCAGCATGCGCAACAACGTATTGTCGCGTTTGACATAGTGATGATAAAGACCGGCCAGTGCATGCAGGCCGATCAGCCAATAGCCCCAGGTGCCGATACGCTCATGCCAGCCTTTGATGAACTTGGCCAGGTCCAGATCAGGACCGATCAGGTGCGGCAACTCCAGGCCATAGAACGGTACCGGTTTGTCGGCGGCGCTGAGGATCAACCAGCCGGCCAGCGGCATGCCGATCATCAGCAGGTAGAGCAGCAGGTGAACCAGATGGGCCAGACCGGTTTGCCAGGCAGGGGGTTTAGGGGATATGGGCGGCGCGCGATGAAGCACGCGCATGGCCAGGCGCAGCCACACCAGCACGAATACGCTCAGGCCCAACATGAAATGCAGGTCTTTCATCAGGTTGCGCTCTGCACTGTCGCGCGGGAAGATTCCGCGAAACTCGATACAGGCATAGACAGCGGCCAGCAGCACCAGCATCAGCCAGTGCAGGACAATGGACACGCGCGCGTAATGGGGCGCCGGGGTGCTCGAAACCATGCTTGTTCCTCATCGGTCGGTGGGGTGGCGCTCTTGGTGGCGCTCAGCTCCAGTTTACTGGGTATCTGCGCAGCATCATTGCTCCAGGTCGGTGAAAAATGGGCTGCCATCCCTGAGCAAGCGCTGCGGTCAGAGAGCCAAGGCGCCCGGCCACTGATCGGCAACCAGAAATACCCGCTCTAGCTCTTGCCAGCTGCCGTCGTGCTGGCGTTGCATGTTCACCAGCAATTGCGCAGGCGCATCGGGTGGCAGCAGGTGCAGCCACGCGGCGAACTGAGCAGCGCTCCAGACCTCGCATGCCGCACACCGTGCGGGGGCAAGCCAGGCGCTGCGCGCCAGCGGCTGCCAATGCGCGCCGGGTAGGCTGATCCAGTCCTTGCGATGCAACCAGCGGCCACGCAGGTGCAGGGGGTGTACACCCAGTGGCGCCTCGCTCGGGGCCAGCGTCGGGTAGAACAGGTAGCCCCCCATCCACATGCTGGCCTGCACCGGGGGCAGGTCGAGCCGCTCAAGGGCGGTACGGCCCTGGGGGCTGGCCGACATGGGCAACTGGTGGCGGCGGATGTGTTCCAGCTTGGCTTGCAGGCGATCGTGGCAGCCAGGCCCTAACCAGCCGCCCGGGTTGGCACCGAAGCGCTCGGGGCCCAGGTACAGCTTGATGGCCAGTTCCAGGTGATGCACCCCGTCGCGATCACGCAGCACCACATCCAGCTCGCCCAGGGTCCGCCCATCTTCACGGATAGCCAGGTTGGCCGCCAACAGTTCCACGCCGGGCGCCTGTTGCAACGCAAATTGCCACAGGCGCTCGTAATACAGCCCGAGGCGGCGACTGCCAAGGCCCTTGAGCCAGTGCTGCAAGGGCGTGTCATCAATGTCCAGGCCGTACAACCAGGCCTGCAATGCCTGCGGCCGCTCCACCCAGAGGCTGCCTGCCAGCGGGTGGCGCTGGGGGCAGTCTGCGCGCTCGAGCAGCGGCGGCGAGAGCAGGGTCCAGGCAAGGTCACGCACCGCAGGGCGCTGTAATAGCCGGGGCAGGTGCACGAGCGAAGGAAATGGCATCATCCTGCGAGCATAGCCGGTTTGCCGCTGCTTCGTGGTTCGCCCATAATCGCTGCATCGTCACCCGTCGCAGAGCCTCGCAGGAGCCCCATGGAGCAATTTCGCAATATCGGTATCATCGGTCGTCTCGGCAGCTCGCAGGTGCTGGACACCATCCGCCGACTGAAAAAATTCCTCCTCGAGCGCCACTTGCACGTGATCCTCGAAGACACCATCGGTGAAGTCCTGCCGGGCCACGGGCTGCAGACCTCCACCCGCAAGCTGCTGGGGGAGGTCTGTGACCTGGTCATCGTGGTCGGCGGCGACGGTAGCCTGCTGGGCGCTGCGCGTGCCCTGGCGCGGCATAATATCCCGGTACTGGGCATCAACCGGGGCAACCTGGGCTTTCTTACCGACATCCGTCCGGATGAGTTGGAAGAGAAAGTCTCCGAAGTGCTCGATGGTCACTACCTGGTCGAGAACCGTTTCCTGCTGCAAGCCGAAGTGCGCCGTCACCAGGAGGCGATCGGCCAGGGCGATGCGCTAAACGACGTGGTCCTGCACCCAGGCAAGTCCACCCGCATGATCGAATTCGAGATCTACATCGACGGCCAGTTCGTCTGCAGCCAGAAGGCCGACGGCCTGATCGTCGCCACCCCGACCGGCTCCACGGCCTACGCCTTGTCCGCCGGCGGCCCGATCATGCACCCCAAGCTCGATGCAATCGTCATCGTGCCCATGTACCCGCACACCTTGTCTGGGCGGCCGATCGTCGTCGATGGCAACAGCGAACTGAAGATCGTGGTGGCCAAGGACCTGCAGATCTACCCGCAGGTGTCGTGCGACGGTCAGAACCACTTCACCTGCGCACCCGGTGACACCATCACGGTGAGCAAGAAGCCCCAGAAGCTGCGCCTGATCCACCCGCTGGACCACAACTACTACGAAGTCTGCCGCACCAAGCTTGGCTGGGGCAGCCGCCTGGGGGGCAGGGACGACTGATGCTGGATCCGGCGCGCAGTTTCGACATCATCGGTGACGTTCACGGCTGTGCCTTGACCCTTGAGCGCTTGCTCGATGCCCTCGGTTACCAGCGCATTGCCGGCGTCTGGCGCCACCCTCGGCGGCAGGCGCTGTTCTTGGGCGATATCGTGGACCGCGGCCCGCGTATCCGCCAAGCCCTGCACATCGTTCACGATATGGTCGCCGCCGGGCAGGCGCACTGCATCATGGGCAATCACGAATACAGTGCACTGGGCTGGGTGACGCCGGCACTGCCGGGCAGCGGCAAGGCCTTCGTGCGCGAACATACCCCTCGCCACGCCAGGCTCATCGACGAAACCCTCACCCAGTTCGCCAATCACCCTGCGGACTGGCAGGCGTTTCTCGACTGGTTCCAGACGCTGCCACTGTTCATCGATGCCGGTCGTTTCCGCCTGGTGCACGCCTGCTGGGATGCAAGCCTGATCGAGCCGCTGCGGCGCCAGTACCCCGACGGGCGCGTCGATCGCCACTTCGTGCAGGCCTCGGCGGTGAGCGGCAGCTTTGCCGCCAATGTTTGCAACCGCCTGCTGCGCGGCACCGACATGCGCCTGCCCGATGGCCTCACCCTGACCGGTGGCGATGGCCTGACCCGCGCGTTCTTCCGTACCAAGTTCTGGGAAGATGATCCGCAGACCTATGGCGATATCGTCTTCCAGCCCGATGCGCTGCCGGCGGAGGTGGCCAACACACCGCTCAGCCACAGCCAGAAAAGCGCGTTGCTGCGCTATGCCGAGGACGAGCCCATGCTGTTTGTTGGCCATTACTGGCGCAGCGGCCGGCCCGCCCCGATTCGCAGCAACCTGGCCTGCCTGGACTACAGCGCCGTGCTGTACGGCAAGCTGGTCGCCTACAGGCTGGACGATGAAACCCGTATCGACCCCCGCAAGTTCGTCTGGGTGGATGTCGACCGACCACAGGCTAGCCAATGAACATTATCCAAGTGATGCGCCTGCCGCTGACGGTAGACCTCAGCGGTTTCGTGCAGATGCTGCAACGCTTGCAGGTGCCGCACCGGGTCAGCGAGGAGGGCGAGGACCAGGTACTCTGGGCGCCTGAGGCCCTGGCTGACGAAGTGTTGCACCTCTACCAGCGCTACCCCGATGGCAACGCCGACCTGCAGGCCGAGCCTGACGCCGCGCTGCCCGACCAGCAGGGGCAGGACATGCCACAGCCGTCGCTGCTGGCCCAGGCCAAGGCCTGCAAGGTCACCGCCCTGACGCTGTTGCTGACGTTCGTGGTCGCCGGGCTCACCGGGCTGGGCGACAACTTCACCACCATCGGCTGGTTCACGTTTCTCGATGTTCACGTGCAGGGCGATTACCTGTACTTCACGCCGCTGGCCGAGGGTCTGGCGCACGGGCAATGGTGGCGGCTGGTCTCGCCGATGCTGCTGCATTTCGGTGTACTGCACCTGGCCATGAACAGCCTGTGGTTCTGGGAGCTGGGCAAGCGCATCGAATTGCGCCAGGGCCCATGGACGCTGCTGGGGCTCACCGCGCTGTTCAGCCTGGTATCGAACCTGGCCCAACATTACACCACAGGGCCTGGCCTGTTCGGTGGGCTTTCAGGCGTGCTCTATGGCCTGCTCGGGCACATCTGGCTGTATCAATGGCGGGCACCGAACCCGCACTTCAACCTGCCCAAGGGCGTGCTGGTGATGATGCTCCTCTGGCTGGTGGTGTGCCTGACCGGCGTCGTCGGCACGCTGGGCCTGGGCCAGATCGCCAACGCCGCGCACGTCGGTGGGTTGCTCATCGGATGCCTGACCGGGCTCTTGGGTGGGGCGCTCGCCCGGCGTAAACTGTCGGCTTGAATCAGGAGACAACATGTCCACTTTCGCGCAAATGATCGAAAACATCACCCCGGAAATCTACGAGAGCCTGAAGCTGGCCGTGGAAATCGGCAAATGGTCGGACGGCCGCAAGCTGACTGCCGAGCAGAAAGAGCTGTCCCTGCAAGCGGTCATCGCCTGGGAGATGAAAAACCTGCCCGAGGACCAGCGCACCGGTTACATGGGCCCACAGGAATGCGCGTCCAAATCCGCCCCCGTCCCCAACATCCTGTTCAAGTCGGACTCGGTACATTGATCGAACTCGCTCGTGGCTCGTTGAGCAAGATGGCCGTCAGCCTGGCCGACCCCGTGGTGCAATACAGCTTTCGCCTGGGCGATACCCTGGTGCCGGTCAACCCCCTGATCGGCAAGCCGCTGCGCCTGCAATACCTGGGTGCCATCCACTGCAGCCACTGCGGCAAGCGCACCAAGAGCAGCTACAGCCAGGGTTACTGCTACCCCTGCATGACCAAGCTGGCCCAGTGCGACATGTGCATCATGGCTCCGGAGCGCTGCCACTACGACGCAGGCACCTGCCGCGATCCGTCCTGGGGCGAGCAGTTCTGCATGACCGACCACGTGGTCTACCTGGCCAACTCCTCCGGTATCAAGGTCGGTATCACCCGCGCCACCCAGCTGCCCACCCGCTGGCTCGACCAGGGGGCCAGCCAGGCCTTGCCTATCCTCAAGGTGGCCACCCGGCAGCAGTCCGGGCTGGTCGAAGACCTGCTGCGCAGTCAGGTGCCGGACCGCACCAATTGGCGCGCCCTGCTCAAGGGTGACGCCGAGCTGCTCGACCTGCCGGCATTGCGCGATCAGGTGCTGGAGGCATGTGCCGAAGGGCTTGGCCAGCTGCAGGCGCGCTTCGGCCTGCAGGCGATTCAGCCTCTGACCGACGCCGAGGTCGTGCACATGACATACCCGGTCCAGGCTTACCCGACCAAAGTGGTCAGCTTCAACCTGGACAAGAACCCGATCGTGGAGGGCACGCTGCTGGGCATCAAGGGCCAGTACCTGATCTTCGACACCGGTGTGATCAATATTCGCAAGTACACGGCCTACCAGTTGGCCGTGCTCCAGTAAAAGGGACCTGCAGATGCGTACCGAACAACCGCAAGTGATCCATCTCAAGGACTACAAGGCGCCTGAGTACCTGATCGACGAGACGCACCTGACCTTCGAGCTGTTCGAAGACCACACCCTGGTCCACGCGCAACTGATCATGCGCCGCAACCCGGTGCACGGGGGCGGCTTGCCTGCGCTGGTGCTCGACGGCCAGCAACTCGAACTGGTGCGCGCCGCCCTGGACGATGAACCCTTGCAGGAAGGCGACTACCAGATCGACGCAAGCAGCCTGACCGTTCAGCCACGGGCAGAGCACTTCACCCTCGACACCACCGTCAGGATCCATCCCGAAACCAACACGGCGCTCGAGGGCTTGTACAAGTCCGGCAAGATGTTCTGCACCCAGTGCGAGGCCGAGGGCTTCCGCAAGATCACCTACTACCTCGACCGCCCCGATGTGATGAGCATCTTCACCACCACGGTGATCGCCGAACAGCACCGCTACCCGGTGCTGCTCTCCAACGGCAACCCGGTAGGCAGCGGCCCTGCCGAGGATGGCCGTCACTGGGCGACCTGGGAAGACCCGTTCATGAAGCCGGCCTACCTGTTCGCCCTGGTCGCAGGCGACCTGTGGTGTGTGGAAGACACCTTCACCCGCCAATCGGGCCGTGATGTGACCCTGCGCATCTATGTGGAGCCGGAGAACATCGACAAGTGCGACCACGCCATGGTCAGCCTGAAGAAGTCCATGCGTTGGGACGAAGAGGTCTACGGCCGCGAATATGACCTGGACATCTTCATGATCGTCGCGGTCAACGACTTCAACATGGGGGCCATGGAAAACAAAGGCCTGAACATCTTCAACTCCAGCTGCGTGCTGGCGCGCGCCGAGACGGCCACCGATGCCGCGCACCAACGGGTCGAAGCCGTGGTGGCGCATGAGTACTTCCATAACTGGTCGGGCAACCGCGTCACCTGCCGCGACTGGTTCCAGCTGTCGCTCAAGGAAGGCTTCACGGTGTTCCGCGATGCCGAATTCAGTGCCGACATGAATTCACGCACCGTCAAGCGCATCGAGGACGTTGCCTACCTGCGCACCCATCAGTTCGCCGAGGATGCGGGCCCCATGGCCCACCCGGTGCGCCCGGACAGCTTCATCGAGATTTCCAACTTCTACACCCTGACCGTGTACGAGAAAGGCTCGGAAGTGGTACGCATGGTGCGCACGTTGCTGGGGGCCGAAGGCTTCCGCCAGGGCAGCGACCTGTATTTCGAGCGTCACGATGGGCAGGCGGTGACCACCGACGACTTCATCAAGGCCATGGAAGACGCCAACGGTGTCGACCTGACGCAGTTCAAGCGCTGGTACAGCCAGGCCGGTACGCCGCGCCTGGAAGTGACCGACGCCTACGACGAAGCGGCGCGTACCTATAGCCTGACGGTCCGCCAAAGCTGCCCACCCACCCCGGACAAGGCCGAGAAGCTGCCTTTCGTGATCCCGGTCGAACTGGGCCTGCTCGATGCCCAGGGCAACGACCTGCCGCTGCAATTGGCGGGCGAGTCCTCGGCAGTGGGCAGCACCCGGGTGCTGTCGGTGACCGAGGCCGAGCAGACTTTCGTCTTCCAGGGCATCCAGGCGCGGCCGTTGCCGTCGCTGCTGCGCGGTTTCAGTGCCCCGGTCAAGCTGAGCTTCCCGTACGACCGTGACCAGTTGATGTTCCTGATGCAGCACGACAGCGACGGCTTCAACCGCTGGGAAGCCGGTCAGCAGCTGGCCGTGCAGGTGCTGCAGGAGCTGATCGGCCAGCACCAGCGTGGTCAGGCGCTGCAACTGGACCCGCGTCTGGTCAGGGCGTTGGCTGCGGTACTGGGCGACACTTCGCTCGATGCTGCCATGGTGGCCGAAATGCTCTCGCTGCCAGGGGAGGGCTACTTGACCGAGATCAGCCAGGTGGCCGATGTGGACGCCATCCACGCAGCCCGCGAGTTCGCCCGCCGGCAAATCGCCGAGCAATTGTTCGAGCCGCTCTGGACGCGTTACCAGGCCAACCGCGCGGTCTCGCGTGACACCGCGTACGTTGCCTCTGCCGAGCACTTTGCCCGCCGCAGCCTGCAGAACATCGCCCTGTCGTACCTGATGCTCAGCGCTAAACCGCAGGTGCTGCAAGCGACCCTGGAGCAGTTTGAGCAGTGCGACAACATGACCGAGCGCCTCACGGCCCTGGCGGTGCTGGTGAACTCACCCTTCGAGGCCGAGCGCGCCAAGGCCCTGGAAAGCTTTGCAGAGCACTTCAAGGACAACCCCCTGGTCATGGACCAATGGTTCAGCGTGCAGGCGGCCAGTACCTTGCCAGGGGGCCTGGCTCGGGTGAAGGCGTTGATGCAGCACCCCGCGTTCACCCTGAAGAACCCGAACAAGGTGCGCGCGGTGGTCGGTGCCTTTGCCGGCCAGAACCTGGTCAACTTCCATGCCGCCGATGGCTCCGGTTATCGCTTCCTGGCGGATCTGGTGATCGAGCTCAATGCCCTCAACCCGCAGATCGCCTCCCGGCAGTTGGCGCCGCTGACCCGCTGGCGCAAATACGACGCCGCCCGCCAGTCCCTGATGAAAGGTGAGCTGGAGCGGATTCTGGCTTCTGGTGAGCTCTCCAGTGATGTGTATGAAGTGGTGAGTAAAAGCCTGGCATGACGCCGGGGCCCGCTTGAGGGCCCCGGTTGCAACTGCCGACGTTGTCACGCTGCACAGGCAGCGCCTGCGGGAGAGTCGTGTTCGCCCGCAGGCGCTGCATCCTCTGCGCGCGAACGGCGCTTCCTGCGCCGATAACAAAACATAACACCCCGCCCGTTGTGTTCCGCCAAATCCTCCCGTTACGATCACCGCACGCCCTTGCAGGCCTCTATTGCGGGCATTTGTGCGTCCTGCAAGGTATTGACCCACCCAACAAAAATACAATCGGGGGCAGTCATGAGGAAGTCGAGCAGGCGCGCTGGATGGCCGGTAGCGGCCGCTGCAGCGCTCACCCTTGCACTGAGTGGATGGCAAGGCGCGCAGGCTGCGTCAGCCGATGAATACTCCACCGAATCGGCCAAGGCCAGTCAAAGGCTGTTGATCGACGCTGCCCATGCGGGCACGCGTGTGGTCGTGGTCGGCGACCGGGGCCATATCCTGTTCTCCGACGACCAGGGCAGCACCTGGACCCAGGCCCGTGTGCCAACCCGCCAGCTGCTGACGGCCGTTTTTTTCCTTGATGACAAGCGCGGTTGGGCCGTCGGCCACGATGCGCAGATCCTCGCCACCGGCGACGGCGGGGCGACCTGGAGCAAACAGTTCGAAGACCTGTCACGCGAAGCACCTTTGCTCGACATCGTGTTTCTCGACGCCCAGCACGGCCTGGCCGTGGGCGCCTACGGCGCCTTGCTCGAAACCACGGACGGGGGCCAGCATTGGCAGGACGTGGCCGAGCGCCTCGACAACCCCGATCAGTTGCACCTCAATGCTATCGCCCAGGTGCGTGACGCTGGCTTGTTCATCGTTGGGGAGCAGGGGGGCATGTTCCGCTCCGAGGACAATGGGCAGCACTGGCAGAAAGTCGAAGGGCCTTACCAGGGGTCGCTGTTCGGCGTGATCGGCACTGCCCAGCCGCGTACCTTGCTGGCGTTCGGCTTGCGCGGCAACCTGCTGCGCTCCACCGACTTCGGCGACACCTGGCAATCCATCCCCTTGCAGGCTGCGCGAGGCGAGCTCGAGTTCGGCCTGGCCGGTGCCACGCTGCTCGACGACGGCACCGTCGTGGTGGTCGGCAACGGCGGCAGCGTGCTGCGCAGCACCGATGCCGGCCAGACCTTCAGCGTCCACAACCGCCCGGACCGCATCGCCCTGTCAGGTGTCAGCGCCCTGCCCAACGGCGAGCTCCTGCTGGTAGGGCAGGGCGGCGCCCACATCGCCAATGCCAAGGGGCTCGACGCCGCCGACAGTGAGGCACAGCCATGAGCAGTCAGGAGCACCTTCCCATGCAGCCGCATCATCAGGACAAAGCCACACTGCTCGAACGCCTGATCTTCAACAATCGGCCGGCGGTCATCATCCTCTGTGTGCTGGTCAGCCTCTTCCTGTTCTGGCAAGCCACACAAATTCGCCCCTCCACCAGCTTCGAGAAAATGATCCCGTTGCAGCACCCCTTCATCGAACAGATGATGGAGCACCGCAACGATCTGGCCAACCTGGGCAACACCGTGCGTATCTCGGTCGAGGCGGTCAATGGCGACATCTTCGACAAAAACTACATGGAAACCCTGCGCCAGATCCACGACGAGGTGTTCTACATCCCAGGCGTCGACCGGGCTGGGCTCAAGTCACTGTGGAGCCCGAGCGTGCGCTGGAGCGAAGTCACCGAGGAGGGGTTTTCCGGTGGCGAGGTGATTCCCAACACCTATGATGGCTCGCAGGCCAGCCTCGATACCCTGCGCGACAACGTGCTGAGGTCCGGGCAAATAGGCCGGCTGGTGGGCAACAACTTCAAATCCAGCATCATCGACGTGCCACTGCTGGAAAGTTACCCCGACCCGCAGGACCCGGGGCGGGTGGTCAAGCTCGACTACCAGCAGTTCTCCCACTTGCTCGAAGAAAAGATCCGCGACAAGTTCCAGGCCCAGAACCCCAATGTGAAGGTGCATATCGTCGGGTTCGCGAAGAAGGTCGGTGACCTCATCGACGGGCTGGTCATGGTGGTGATGTTCTTCGGCATCGCCCTGTTGATCACCTGGGTGTTGTTGTACTGGTTCACCTGGTGCATCCGCAGCACCATCGCGGTGCTGATTACCACATTGGTGGCGGTGGTGTTGCAACTGGGGCTGATGCACGCGGTCGGCTTCGGCCTGGATCCGTATTCGATGCTGGTGCCGTTTCTGATCTTTGCCATCGGTATTTCCCACGGTGTGCAGAAGATCAACGGCATCGCCCTGCAATCGAGCGATGCAGACAACGCCCTGACGGCGGCCAGGCGCACGTTCCGGCAGCTGTTCCTGCCGGGCATGATTGCCATCCTCGCCGATGCCGTGGGCTTCATCACCCTGTTGATCATCGACATCGGCGTGATCCGCGAACTGGCCATCGGTGCCTCCATCGGCGTCGCGGTGATCGTCTTTACCAACCTCATCCTGTTGCCGGTGGCCATCTCCTATGTGGGTATCAGCAAGAAAGCCATCGAGCGCAGCAAGCGCGACGCCACGCGCGAGCATCCGTTCTGGCGTCTGTTGTCGCGCTTTGCCAGCCCCAGGGTGGCGCCTGTTTCCATTGCCCTGGCCCTGGTCGCCTTCGCCGGGGGGCTGTGGTACAGCCAGAACCTGAAGATCGGCGACCTCGACCAAGGGGCACCGGAGCTGCGGCCCGACTCGCGCTACAACCAGGACAACAACTTCATCATCAGCAACTATTCCACCAGCTCCGATGTGCTGGTGATCATGGTCAAGACGGCCGCCGAGCAGTGTTCGGTGCATTCGACCCTGGCGCCGATCGACGAGCTGATGTGGACCATGGAAAACACGCCTGGGGTGCAGTCGGCCATTTCCCTGGTCAGCGTGTCCAAACAGGTGATCAAGGGCATGAACGAGGGTAGCCTCAAGTGGGAAACCCTCTCGCGCAACCCCGATGTCCTCAACAACTCCATCGCACGGGCCGATGGCCTGTACAACGGCGATTGCTCGCTGGCGCCGGTGCTGGTGTTTCTCAATGACCACAAGGCCGAGACCCTCGAACGGGTGACGGCGGTTGCCAAGGCGTTTGCCGACAGCCATGACAGGGAAGGCTTGCAGTTCCTGCTGGCTGCCGGCAATGCCGGTATCGAAGCGGCCACCAACGAGGTGATCAAGTCGGCCGAGCTGACCATCCTGATCCTGGTCTACCTGTGTGTGGCGATCATGTGCCTGATCACCTTCCGCTCCTTCGCCGCAACCCTGTGCATCGTGCTGCCCTTGGTGTTGACCTCGGTGCTGGGCAACGCGCTGATGGCGTACATGGGCATCGGCGTCAAAGTGGCGACGCTGCCGGTGGTTGCGCTGGGCGTGGGTATTGGCGTGGACTATGGCATCTACATCTACAGCCGCCTGGAGAGCTTCCTGCGCGCTGGGCTGCCGTTGCAGGAGGCCTATTACCAGACGCTGCGCTCCACCGGCAAGGCTGTGCTGTTCACCGGCCTGTGCCTGGCCATCGGGGTGTGTACCTGGATCTTCTCGGCGATCAAGTTCCAGGCGGACATGGGCCTGATGCTGACCTTCATGCTGTTGTGGAACATGTTCGGTGCGCTGTGGCTGCTGCCGGCGCTGGCGCGGTTTCTCATCAAGCCCGAGAAGATGGCAGGCAAGGCGGGGGGGTCGATTTTCGCCCATTGAAACGACCGGGTGTTGCGCGGCCATGGGGGTATAATGCGGGGCTTTTCCACACGCAATGTCCCGTACAGGTACCCCCATGTCACCTCTCGCCAGCGCCTTGCAACACTGCGACATGCTTTTGATAGACGGCCTTCACGCGTTCGATTTCACCTGCGACGAGCAGGGCCTTGCCATCGAATGCATGGACGGCCGCCAACTGCGCCGTTGGGTATTCACCGTCGCGCAGGTCGAAGCAGCCAGTAAAGAAGTGAACGACTGGCGCATCTGCACTGCCGAAAGTGAGCACCGACTCATCTGTCTGGATGCATTTCGCGCCCCGGAAGAAGAAGACCATGAACCGGACCTGGAAGACCCTGCTAACCGCTAGTTGCATGACCCTGACCTACACTGCCCAGGCTGCCACCTTGCTGGTTGGCACCTACACAGACGGTGCCAGCCAAGGCATCTACCGCTACGCCTTCGACAGCCAAGCCGGCACAATCCGCCCCGAGCCGCTGCAGGTGGTACAGAGCGTCAGCCCCTCGTGGCTGGTGCTTTCCGAAGACAAGCGCCTGCTGTTTGCCGTCAATGAAACCGCAGACGGTCACGTCAGCGCATTCAACATTGCCAGTGATGGGAATGTACGCCTGCTCGATCAACTGCCTAGCCAGGGCGACGAGCCTACCCACGCCAGCCTTAGCCAGGACCAGCGTTACCTGTTCGTGGCCAACTACGCGGTCGACCCCGATCCAGGCGGCGGCCTTTCGGTGTTGCCGGTTGACAGGAAGGGTGCCTTGCAGCCGGTGGTTCAGCAGGCGCGCCACCAGGCCAGCGGCGTCAACCCCGAGCGGCAGGCCAGCGCCCATGTCCATTCGGTGGTGCCGTCCCCGGACGGCCAGCATGTCTATGCCAGCGACCTGGGTGCAGACAAGGTGTTCGTCTACCGCTATGACGGGGCGAGCACGAACAAGCCACTGACCCCGTCACAGCCTGCCTCGGTTTCGTTGCCTGCGGGCAGTGGACCACGCCACTTGTTGTTCGACGCCAGCGGCAAGCATGCCTACCTGACCTTGGAGATGCATGCCGAGGTGGTGATGTTCGATGTCCAGGAGGGCAACCTGATCGAACGCCAGCGTCTGCCACTGACCGAGCGCCAGGAGACGGCTGCCAAGGCGGGCGCGGGCTTGCACCTGTCGGCGGACGGTCGCTTTCTGTACGTCAGCAACCGTGGCACGGCCAACGAGATCGTCGTGTTCAGCGTCGGCAAGCAGGATGGACGGTTGACGTTAGTGCAACGTCGGTCGGTCGAAGGTGACCACCCTCGGGAATTCGCGCTGGACCCCAGTGACAGGTTCCTGCTGGTCGCCAATCAGAAGAGCAACCAGATCAAAGTCATGCGCCGCGACCCGCTCACGGGCAAGCTGGGGGAAACGGTACAGACCTTCGATCAGCCGGCGCCGTCGGACCTGAAGTTCATCCGCTGACCTTCGTCCGATCACAGCTGCGGTCACTTGGCCATAATGGCCCTGAACAAGTCCGAACCCAGCCAGCCCTGCAGCCAGCCACGCACCTTCGGGTAGGGGGCCGTGGCGAACCAGTCGGGCTGGACCGCGGCGAACTGCCGGATCAGCGGCAACAGTGCAGCATCGGCGATACTTGGGTGCTCGGCCAGTAGGTAGGGTCGGTCCTGGAGCAGGTGCTCCAGAAGTTCCAGCCAGTGTTGCGCAGCTTCGCGGTAGTCGTGCCGTGAGTGCTGTGGATAGCGCTCGGCATACTTATACAGGTTCACCTGGGCCTTGAAGGTGGTGTCGTTAACGGCGATCAGCGCTTCGGCTTGCTGCGCCGCTTCGGGCGAGCTCGACAGGCGCCAGTCTTGCGGGTCGTTCTGCGCCAGTGCCCAGCGCATGATATCCAGGCTTTCATCGAGCACCTGGTTCCCGGTGTCCAGCACCGGAACGGTGCCCTTGGGTGACAGCGCCAGCAGGGCGGCGGGCTTGTGTTTCATTGCCACCTCCTGCACGGTCACCTCACAGCCGGCATAGCGCAACGCGAGCCGGGCACGCATGGCCCAGGGGCAGCGGCGAAACGAATAGAGGATCAACCGCACACCTCGACGTCACTCAGGCCGTTGCCCAGGCGCCGGACCTGAATTTGCACCGGTATGCGCTCGTGCATTTCCTGCACGTGGGAAATCACCGCGACCTTGCGACCCTGGGCCTGCAAGCCGTCCAACGCGTCCATGGCCAGTTGCAAGGACTCGGGGTCGAGGCTGCCGAAACCTTCGTCGATGAACAGTGACTCGATGCGCAACGTGCTCGATGCCATCGAGGCGAGCCCCAAGGCCAAAGCCAGGGAAACCAGGAAGGTCTCACCCCCTGACAGCGAGTGCACCGAGCGCAGTTCATCGCCCATTTCGGTGTCCAGTACCAGCAACCCCAGCGCACTGCCGCCGCGCTTGAGCCGATAGCGCCGCGCCAGTTGACGCAGCTGGGCATTGGCATGGTGCAACAGCAGATCGAGGTTGTAGCCTTGGGCGATCTTGCGGAACACATCGCCCGAGGCCGAGCCGATCAGGCCGCTGAGCCGAGCCCAGCGCTGCCACTGCTGACGGGCCTGCTCGATCTGCTCGGCCAGGGCCTGCGAGGCGTGCTGACGTCGCTGGTCATCGGCCTGTTGGGCCCGCAGTTCGGCGCAAGCCTGCTCGTGAACGACCAGACGCTCACGCAGTTCGAGCAGCGCCTGGTCCACATCCTGGACCGAGGTGTCGAGCGTCATCAGCGCCGCGTGCTGGCGCAGGCGCTGCTCGCGCTCCTGAAGCAGCACACGGCTCTGCTCGAGGGCTTTTTCCGCGCCCTGCAGGCGCTGGCGCAGTTCACTGGCCTGGTTGTCGTCCATGGCCAGCAGGCGATCAAGCCCTGCATCGTCCAGCTCCGGGTGTGTGGCGCGCCACTGGGCGATCTGCTCCTGGAGCTGCTCGGCTTCTTGCTCCAGCGCCTGCAACTGCTCGGTGCTGGCCTTCAGTTCACCGGCCACCTGCACAGCCTGGGTGTGCAAGCCTTGCAGGCGCTGGGCGAGATCCGCTTCAACCGCGCGCGCTTGCTCCAGCGCGGCGTCCATGTGCTGTTGCCAGGCCTCGGCACTGACGTGCTCGCCCAGTAACTGCGCGAGCATGGCCTGGGCATGCTCGCGCTGCTCCTCCAGGGCTTTGAGCTGCTGGTCACGCTGGGCAAGGCTTTGCACACGCACCTGCTGTTGATCGTGCAGTTTGTCCAGCTGGACCTGGCGAGCTTGCTGTTCTTCCAGCTCATCCTTGCGCTGGTCGAGCTGTTGCAGGCGCTGGGCGATCTGTTGGTCAAGGGCAAGAAACGCGTTGGCCGGATCGTCTCGCAGCGCCTTGAGCGCTTCGTCGGGCAGGACCCCAGCCAAGTCCGCGAGCCCTTGCTGCAGAAGGCGCTCGTCGTTTTCCAGGGCCAGGTGCTGTTGCTCCAGGTGCCGCTGCGCTTGTTGGTGCGCGTCCTGGGCGGCTTGCAGTTGCTGGTTGAGACGCGCGGCCTCTTTCTGCAGGCTGAGCAAGGCCCGCTGGCGCTTCTCGTCGTTGCCGATCTCTGTATCCAGACGCCGTAATTGGCCGTCGAGCCAACCGCTACGGGCATGGTCGTCCTGGGGCGCCAGAGCAGGCCAGAGGGCATGTTCATGAAGCTGCGCAACCAAAGGCTGCAACTGCTCGTCCAGCGCCGGCAGTTGTTGCTGAAAGTCCTTGAGCTGAGCATTGACCACACCTAGCTGGGTGCGCAGCTCGACTAGGCGCGTGTTGAGCGCTGCCACCTGACGCTGGGCAGCCTCTTCTTCGGCCTGGTCATGTTCACCCAGGCTTTGCAGCAACACCTCGGGCTGATGGAATGGGTGTTCGGCGCTGCCGCACACAGGGCAGGGCTCGCCGTCGCGCAGTTGCTCGCGCAGGGCTTGAACCGTGGTGTTGCGGGCCAGCCGCTGGCGCTCCAGCAGTTGACGCGTCAGGTTCACCGCCTGCTCGGCGCTTTCCAGTTCAGCCTTGGCGGCGGTGCCTTCGCCAATCAGGCGCTGGCGCTCGACCATGGCGTGCTGCTGGCGATCACGCAGGGTGGCCTGTTGCTGGCTCAACTCGAGCACGCGGGCGTGTACACGCGTCAATTGCTCCACGGCGCGATGCTGCTTGCGGTTGTCCTGCAGCATGCTGCCGAGCAGGTCGATTTGTTCTGCCAGGGCGTTGGGCTGCGCCTTGGCTTCGCGGAACAGGGCGTCATGGGCGTCGCGCTCGGCCTGCAGGTGGGCAGTGGCCTGGCTGGCTTGAGCCTGCAGGCCGGGCAGTTCCTCGCGGCCTTTGCCCAGCCGGCCGCCGATCAGCATCACCTGCTTGAGCTGCGGCAGATAGGCATGCCACGCACCGGCCAGCCCGGCCAGGTGCTGGCTCTCGGCCAACGCCGTGTCGATCTGGGCCAGTTGCTGTTGACTGCGTTCTTGGCTGGCTTGCAGTTGCTGCAACTGCTGTTGGCCCTCAGCCACTTGATGTTCGGCCTGCTGGCTGTCGCTGCGCTGGACGGCCAGTTGCTGATCGAGGCGGGCCAGGTTGTCCTGGGCCGTATAGGCTTGGCGCAGCAGCGGGCCGGCGTCGCTATGGGCGGCCTGGGCGGCGGTCAATGCAAGATGTGCTGTTTCCAACGCCTGCTGCTGCTCGGCTGTCCGCTGTTGCAGCTCGGCGTGATGCCGGGTGTGTTCGGCAAGCCTGGCGATGATCGGCGCGCGCTGCGCCGCCAGTGCCTGCTGGCGGTGAAACTGATGGCGCTGCGGGGCAAGACGCTCCAGGCGCGCCAGGTCCAGGCGCGGCTCGGCCAAGGCTTGCCAGTCCTGCTCGGCGGCCTCCAGGGCAGTGCGGGCCTGCGCCTGCTGGGCTTGCAACTGGTCATGTTCGATCAACCCACTGCGCTGCTGCTCCAGCTGTCGCTCGCCAGCCTGGGCGGTTTTGAGCTCGCGTTGCGCCTGTTCCAGACGTTGGTCCAGGTCGGCGCGGGCATCCGTGGCCATGGGCAGCAGGTGGCTGGCTCGCTCTTTCAAGGCGGCATGCGCCTCGCCCGCCTCGCGTGCTCGGGCAAAGGCGCGTTGGCCCAGGCGCGAATAGATCGCGGTATTGGTCAGTTTTTCCAGCAGTTCGCTGCGTTCGCGGTCGTCGGCCTTGAGGAACGCCCCGAACTCGCTTTGCGCCAGCATCACGGCGCGGGTGAACTGTTCGAAGTTAAGGCCCAGGCGCGTCTCGATCAGCTGCTTGTATTCGTTCTTGCCGCTGCCCAGCACCTGCTCGCTGTCCAGGTCGTAGAAGCTCTGGCGGCTGAGCTGGAGCTTGCCGTTGGCCTTGTCGCGAGCACGGTTCGCCTCCCAGCGCGCCCGGTAGCGGCGCCCGTCGACGCCGACGAAATCCACCTCGGCAAAGCCACTGCCGGTACCGCGGCGCAACAGGTTGCGCGGGTCCGAAGTGGGGATCTCGCCATCGCCGTCCGGCACCTTGGCCTCACGGCCGATGTCATTCAGACGTGGCACCGTACCGAACAGCGCCAGGCACAGCGCGTCGAGCAGGGTGCTTTTACCTGCCCCGGTGGGGCCGGTGATGGCGAACAGACCCGCGCCTGCCAGGGGCTCCTGGGTGAAGTCGATATCGATCGGGCCCGCCAGCGATGCCAGGTTCTTCAGGCGAATGGCAAGAATCTTCATGGTTGCTCTTCTTCGTGCTGTACGTCCTGCAGCAGCAGGGCGAAATCGGCCAGCGTCTGCTCATCGGCAGGGTCGCCATAGGCTTGCGCCCAGGCACGGCTGAACAGGTCTTGCGGGGTCATCTGGGCCAGTTCGACGAACGCCGGGCCTTCGTCGTCGGCCGTTCGGCCGGCGTACTCGGCACCGATGCGAATCAACCGCACGGCTTTGTCGTGCAGCGCGGTTTCGATCTGCTGGCGCAGGTCGGGCTGCGGCTCGTTCAACACGACGCGCACCTCCAGCCAAGGCTGGCGGTTGGGGTCATCGAGCAGGTCCACCACGGGCAGGTCGGCCAGTTGCGTCAAGACCTCGTTCAGTGGGGCCGGCCCTATGCGTTGCAGCGGCACCGCACGCGGAACTGGACGAGCCTCGACACTGGCCAGCGCCGCGCCGTCGAAAGTGACTTCCAGCACCTGGTGGGGGTAGTTGACCTCCGCGAACGACAACGGAATGGGCGACCCGCTATAGCGGATACGGTCTTCGCGGTTGACCTTCTGGGGCTTGTGCAGGTGGCCCAGGGCGACGTAGCTGATGGCCTTGTCGAAGAGCTTGGCCGGCAATGCCTCGGCGTTGCCGATGATCAGGCTGCGCTCGGAGTCTTCGGAGACCGCACCGCCAGCCATGTGCGCATGGCTGATGGCGATCAGCGCCTGGTCCTTGCGCTGCCTGGCCTGGGCGGCGGCGATCAGTTGCTGGTGGACCCGCGTGATGCCTTGCAGGTAGTCGTCGCCCAGTTGCAGGCCGGTTACCTCAGCCGGCCGCAGGAACGGCAAGGCCAGGCACCAGGCGGTCACCTTGCCGCGCGCGTTGGTCAGCGGAATCAGCAGCCGCTCGACATCCAGTTGCCCATCGTCCAGCCAGTGCACGCGGCCCAGTGCGTGGGTGCGCAGGCGGCGCATCAACGGCGCAGGCAGCTCGATGCGCGAGCCGGAGTCGTGGTTACCGGCGATCATCACGATATCCAGTTTCGGCTGCTGTTCGTGGGCCCTGACGATGAAATCGTACAATCGCTCCTGGGCTTTGACCGGCGGGTTGACGGTGTCGAAGACGTCGCCTGCGATCAACAGCGCATCAGGCTGGCGCAGGTGCAGTTGGCCGAGCAGCCAGTCGAGGAAGCAGGCGTGTTCGAAGTCGCGTTCCTGGCCATGGAGGCTTTGGCCCAGGTGCCAATCGGAAGTGTGAAACAGACGCATGGATGACCTGTGGATATGAAGGTGCACGGGCGGGCAAGGGCGTTATGGTACCCCATGGACGCGGCGCTGTGCGGGCTGGTAAAGCCGGTCAGTACGCGGCGCGACGCCGGTCGACGACGCGCGGCGCTACCGGCTCACTTGGGGTACAGCGGTGGCAGGCTGCCGCTCTCGCCGGTGGGCAGCAGCACCTGTTCGGCCGGTGGAATGGTGCCGATCGCCCGCCACAGGTCTTCGCCTTGCCAGTGCTGGCCGCTTTCGCTGTACAGCGCGCCGTTCAACCCATCCAGGGCGTCGGACAAAGGCACGAAGCGCGCTGCCATTTCGGCCAGGGTCTGCGGTTGTTGCCGCGCCCAGGCATCCAAGGCCTGGCGTGTGGCCTGGGGGTCGTTGGCCAGGCAGGCACGCTTGAGGTCGTCCAGCAGGGTCCGAGGGCTGGGCCCTGTCTGTGCCGCACGCAGCACCGCTGGCTGCGAACGGGCACGCCACCACAGGGTGAAGCCCAGTAGCGTGGTCAACGCAAGCACAAGGGTCGCCACCTGCCAAGGCCACAGCAGCATGCTGCTGCCATTGCCCACCACCGGAGTCTCGGCCACCAGGGCAGGGTTGTCCTGCACGGTGATCGAGCGTGCAGGCAGGCCACTGTGCTCGAGGTGATCTTCGCGTGTGTTCCACCAGGTCACTTCCAGCGCAGGTAAGGCCAGCGGGCCGCTGTGGGTGGGGATGAGCGCCTCGCGTTCCTCGCGGGTGGCGGTCATGCCCCGTTCGCTGATCTCGTTGCGCAACAACGGCTGGTCGGGGTAGCGGCGCAGGCCGCTGGCCTCGGTGGGCGGTACTGGCGGCAACTGAGCACTGGACAGGCCTCCGGCGCGCAGGGTGACGGTGCGGGTCAACGAGTCGCCGATCTGGGTCTGCTGGGCGGCAGGATCGGGGCTCCAGCGTTCCTCCAGGGTCAGGCTACGCGCGGGCAGCCAGGGCAGTCCGGCTGGCCACTGGGCCGGAACGGGCCGTACCGTCAGGCGCAGCGGCAGTGAGCTGACCTGTATCTGGCGGCCGGCACGTGCAGCGCCGTTGCCGTTCTGCTCGGCCTGGCTGCTGGCCGCAGCCGTGGCGGTGAAGGTCAGTGAAGGAATGTCCAGGGTGCCGCTTTGCTGGGCATAGACCGCATAGCGCGTCTCGATCACGCCATGGCGCACACCCTGGATTTCCTTTTCGTAGGTGCGCGATTCGCCCAAGGGCTCGACCTTGGCGTTGTCCAGTTGCAGCGGGCTGAGGCTGCTGTCGTCATACAGCGCCACCGAATGGTAGATGCGCAGGGTCAGTACAGCCTGGGCCTGCACGTAGACATCGGTGCTGTCCAGGGTTGCCTCGATGAATACCTGGGCGTTGTCCTCGCGGTTGGCATCGGCCTGCAGCACTTGCAGGTCCACCGGCTGGCTGAACGACTGCCCCAGTTGCAGGGCAGGAATCTGCAGGCTGCCGCTGCGCCGGGGCAGGAGCGTGATGATCCAGCGGGTGCTGGCGCGGGTTTCGCCATCGAGGGTGTGCAGGCTGTTCAGCTGCCGGGTGCTACGCACCTCGAAGTCGCCTTCCAGGGCTCGCAGGTCAGGCTTGCCGAACTCGGTCACATCCTGGCTTTCGAGGGTCAGCTCCAGGCTCTCGCCGGCTTCCAGGCGGGTACGGTCGACACTGGCCTTGAGCGACGGCTCGGCATGAGCCAGCAGGTTCCAGAGCAGCATGAGGAGAAAGACGCCGCAGCGACTCATCGTGGGGTTTCCTGTTGCAATTGCTGTTCGTACCAGAATTTGCGCCGGAGCAACTGCGCGGGATTGTCGGGGATTTCTCGTAGCCATTGTTCAAGCGCCTGGCGTTGCTCGGCATCCAGCGCGGTGGTGACAGGCGTGTGGGGTGGTTCGACCACATCGTCATCCTCGCCTGGCGGGTTGCCAGGTGCACCCTGGTCACTGCCGTCGCCTTGCGCCGAGGCGCCGTCCCCGGCCTGCTCGTCGGAACCGGGCGCAGGCTCTGCCGGGCTGCCTTGTGCGCTGCTGTTCCCCTCGGTTTCACGGCCTGGCGAACCCTGGGCTTCGGTGCTGCCGGGCTGTTCGGCAGCTTTGCCCTGGCGCTGGGCCAGCATTTGCTCGACCAGGGCCTGATTGTCCAGCGCCGCCTGCAAGTCCGGCTGACGCTCCAGGGCTTGATCATACGCGTCCAGCGCGGCTTCCAGTTCACCGCTGTACGCCAGGGCATTGCCGCGATTGTAGTGGGCGGCGGCGGTGTCCACCTGCAGAAAGGCCTCGGCGGCGCCGGCATAGTCACCCGCCTGGTACAGGGCCATGCCCCGCCATTGGGGGTCACGGAAGCGACCGGCGGCTTCGGCGGCTCGACCCTGTTCGAGCAGGCGCTGGCCTTGCTGGTCGGGGCGCAGCCACAGATCCTCGAGTTCGAACGCCTGGCCGGGCTGGGGCAGGGCGAGCAACAGGGGCAGGCAGAATAGCCAACCCCGCCGACCGGCACAGGCTGCCAGCAACAGCAATGGAATCAGCAGCCAGTACCCCTGGTCGGCCCAGCTGTCCAGTTGCAAGGTCTGGCCCTCGCTGCGTGTGCTGCGCGGGTTGTCGAACAGCCCGAGGCCGCGCAGGTCCAGGTCATCGATGCGGGCATGCCGGTAACGCCCGCCGGTGCCGTTGATGAAGCCTCTAAGGGCTGCACTGTCCAGCCTTGGCAGCAGGATCGCGCCCTGGTCGTCCTTGAGAAATTCGCCGTTGGCCTGGCGCACTGGCGCCCCGTCGCGGCTGCCGATGCCCAGCATCAGCAGGCTCGGACCGTGGCGACCCAGTGCCTGGCTGATGCCTTGGCGCTCGGCGGCGCTGAGCGAGGACCCGACCAGCAGCAATCGCCCCTGGCCAAGGCCACTCTGGGCGAGCAGCGCCAAGCCCTTGTGCACGGCAAGGTCTGCCCGTTGGCCGGGCTTGGGCATGATCGAGGGGTCGAGTGCTTCGAGCAGGTTGCGGGTGGTGGCCAGGTCATCGGACAGCGGCACCAGGGTATGCGCCGACCCTGCGTAGACCACCAGTGCGGTCTGGCTGTCACGGCGGTGCTCAAGTACGTCGAGGACCTTGCGGCGCGCCTGCTCAAGGCGATTGGGCGGGCTGTCCTCGGCCAGCATCTGCGGGGTCAGTTCCAGCAGAATGACCAGAGGGTCGGCAGGCCGCTGGTGGTTTTCCTCCACGCGTTGCCAACTCGGGCCCAGCAGGGCCAGCACCACCAGCAGCCAGGCCAGGCCCAAGGCTATCCAGGGTAGCTTGCTGGTGGTGCCGCTGCCGCCACCGAGCAGCACGTTGTGGAAGGCCGGGGGCAGGATCATTTGCCAACGCCCGGCGCGCCTGCGCCGGTGCCATAGCTTGAACAGCAACCAGCCGAGCACGGGCACGCTCAACAACCACAGCGGGCGCAGCCATTGGGGCCACAGATCAATCATCGCGGCCTCCTCAGGCGCAGGCGTTTGAGGCGCTGCCGCCATTGTGGGTGCGGTTGCAGAAAGCGCGGCTTGCGCAGCTGGCGCTGCAGCGGGTTGTCCGGCCACTGCACGCTGATCACCAGCAGCACGCTCAGCAGCAGCGCCAGGGCCAGCGGCCAGGCATACAGGGCCTTGGCGGTACGCGCCTGGGTCGGCTGTTGCGCCACAGGTTCCAGCCGGTCCAGCGTGTCGCCGATGGCGTCGAGTTCGGCGCCATCATGGGCGCGGAAATACGCGCCCTGGGTGGTCTCGGCGATTTCGCGCAAGGACGCTTCATCCAGGTCCAGGCTGGGGTTCAGGCCCAGCAGGCCAGGGGTGCCGGTGGCTTGCGGGTCGGCGCCAATGCCGATGGTGTAGATGCGCACGCCCTCCTGAGCGGCCAGACGCGCGGCGGTGAGGGGGTGGATCAGCCCGCCATTGTTGGCCCCGTCGGTGATCAGCACCAGTACCCGGCTCTGCGAGGGCCGCTGGCGCAGCCGCTTGACGGCCAGGCCGATGGCGTCGCCGATAGCGGTGTTCTTGCCGGCGATGCCGATCTGGGCTTCATCGAGAAAGGTGCGCACCGTGCGCCGGTCGAAGGTCAGCGGAGCCTGCAGGTAGGCCTGGCTGCCGAACAGGATCAGCCCCACGCGGTCACCTTCACGGTCCTGCAAAAAGTCGCCCAGCAGGGCCTTCACCAGGTCGAGCCGGCTGATGTCCTCGCCCTGCCACTGCATGTCCGGGAAGTCCATCGAGCCAGACACGTCTACCGCCACCAGTAGATCGCGTCCACTGGCTGCCACCGGCATCGGCTCGCCCAGCCATTGGGGTCGAGCGGCGGCGCACAGCAACAGCAGCCAGATCACGACGAACGGGGCCTGCTGGCGCCAGGTTGGCAGGTTCAGACGGGCGCGGCGCCCCGCCAGGCTTTCGAGCTCTTGGAGGAAGCCGACTTTCAGCACGGGCTCCCCACTGTCGGCGGCAGGCAGGACGAGCCGTGCCAGCCAAGGCAGGGGCAGCAAGGCGAATATCCACGGCCAGGCCAGTTCAAACATGCTTGCGAATCCAGGTTTCCACCGCCTGGCTGAGCCCGGCGATGGCCTTGTCGTCCAGGCGGCATTCGGGCTTGTAGGCCCCTTCGACCAACACCATCCAGCGGGTCAGGCCTGCCGCCGGGCAGCGGTTGTCGAGAAACGCCAGCCACTGCCGGCCATTGAGCGTGTGGCTGTTGGCCAAGGGGTAGTGACTGCGACACAGCCGTTTGAGCAGGGCGTTGATCTGCTGCAGCCAGGCGCCGGCAGGCGCTTTGTCATAAGGGCGGGGCAGGCGCGCCAGTTCCTCGAGGGCGGCCACGCGCACCGGGTCCAGCGGCTGCTCGGTGCGGGGTACGGGCCGTTTGCGGGGGCGCCAGTGACGCACGCGCCACAGGCCCCAGGCCAGCACGGGCACCAACGCCAGCAATAGCCACCAGCCAGGCGCCGGCGGCCATGGGCTGATCGGCGGGGGCGCGATCAATGGCTGCAACTGGTCAAGCGGGTTCACGAGGCGCTGCCCAGGCGTTGTGCGCTCAGGTAATCGCGCAATTGCTCGATCATCTCGCTTTGCGTGGTCAGGGGCATCAGCAGCACCCTGAGCTTTTGCGCCATCAATTCCCAGCGCTCGATGCGCGCCTCGGCCTGTTGCCGGTAGGCCTGGCGCAGCCCTTCGTCCAGCGTGTCCAGTTCCAGCTGCGCACCTCGTTGCGCGAACCTCAGCAAGCCGGCTGCCGGCAGGGCGTGGTCCAGTGGGTCCGATACCGGCATCAGCAACAGGTCGCAGTGACGGGAGAGCATGGCCAGGTGCTGTTCGCACTGGGGCGTCAACGAGCGCTCATCGCAAATCACGATGGCCAGGCTGCCAGGCCTCAATACTTCCCGCGCCCTGCGCAGCGCAAGGCCGAGGCTATCGGCCTGGGCCACGCCTTCGGTGTGCAGCGACTGGTTAACCTTGGCCAGGCGATTGAGCAGTTGCAGCAGGCTTTGCTTGCTGCGCCTGGGTTTGATCTCGTGGGGATCGTTGTCACCGAACACCAGCCCCCCGATCCGGTCGTTGTGCCCCAGCGCGGCCCAGCCGAACAGGGCAGCTGCCTGAGCCGCCAGTACCGACTTGAACACCAGCCCGGAGCCGAAGAACAGCCGCTGGCTCTGCTCCACGAGAATGAAGATCGGCCGCTCGCGTTCTTCGTGGAACAGCTTGGTGTGGGGCTCTTGGGTACGGGCAGTGACCCGCCAGTCGATATTGCGCACATCGTCACCGGCCTGGTACACCCGCACCTGATCGAAGTCCACACCCCGGCCCCGCAGCTTGGAATGGTGCAGGCCCACCAGCGGGCTGCGTTGGCCGGGGTTGGAGAACAGTTGGATTTCGCGCACGCGGTGGCGCATGTCGATGAGTTCGGCAAGGGTGATGCGAATGCCGGGTTCGATCAGCGGGGCGCTGGACATGGGGTCAGGCAACGGCCACGACGTCGAGGATACGCTGCACGACCCGGTCCTGGTCGACCCCCGCCGCCTCGGCTTCGAACGACAGGATGATGCGGTGGCGCAACACGTCGAACAGTACCGCCTGAATGTCCTCGGGGCTGACGAAATCGCGCCCGGCAAGCCACGCGTGGGCCCGTGCGCAGCGGTCCAGGGAAATCGAACCGCGCGGGCTGGCGCCGTAGGCAATCCAGTCGGCCAGTTCGTTGTCGAATTTGGCCGGCGTACGCGTGGCCATGACCAGTTGCACCAGGTACTCCTCCACTGCGTCCGCCATGTACAGACCGAGGATTTCCTTGCGTGCTGCGAAGATCGCCTGCTGGCTGACCCGCCGTTCGGGCTTGGTCTCACCCCCCAGCGCCTCGCCACGGGCCTGGGCCAGGATGCGGCGCTCCACGGCGGCGTCGGGGAAGCCGATCTTGACATGCATCAGGAAACGGTCGAGCTGCGCTTCGGGCAGGGGATAGGTGCCTTCCTGCTCGATCGGGTTCTGCGTGGCCATGACCAGGAACAGCGGCGACAGGTCGTAGGTACTGCGCCCCACACTGACCTGACGCTCGGCCATGGCTTCGAGCAGCGCCGATTGCACCTTCGCCGGCGCCCGGTTGATTTCGTCCGCCAGCACCAGGTTGTGAAAGATCGGCCCCTGCTGGAACACGAAGCTCCCCGTCTCGGGCCGATAGATCTCGGTGCCGGTGATGTCGGCGGGCAGCAGGTCAGGGGTGAACTGGATACGGTGAAATTGCGCCTCGATGCCCTCGGCCAGTTCCTTGATGGCCTTGGTCTTGGCTAGGCCCGGCGCACCTTCCACCAGCATGTGGCCATCGGCCAACAGCACGATCAGCAGCCGCTCGACCAGCTTTTCCTGGCCAAGGATCTGGGAAGAGAGAAAGGTGCGCAGCGCGATCAGCGCCTCACGGTGTTCCATCGGCGACGGTTCCTGATAGAGGACCAGGCGGCTGATGGCAGCGGCCCGGCAAGGGTTGATACTTTAATCCATCCGAGGGGGTGGCGACCAATGGCGGCTTGGAAATTTATCCATCCTCGGCTGCCTGGCACCCGGAAATGTCCTGCCCGATGATCGCCATTGCCTGATGGTTCGGCATCGTGCCGTGGCGCTTGCTTGTGCTTTTCAGCCAGGCAGGTAGCACTACAATGGAAACGCACATCACCGGCAGCCAAAGGGCAGACGCCATCGAAATACGTCTGGGCCTATTCTTCGACGGCACGGGCAACAATCAGCACAACACCACGGTATCGCACGGCAAGGGGGTAAGTTATGACAATGCCTTGAGCAACGTCGCACTGCTGCATGACCTCTATGCGCAGCAACCGGAAGACGATGGGCAGCGCGTCGTGCTCAAGCACTATGTCCAGGGGATTGGCACCCAGGCTGGGGAAGCCGATGACATCTATGCCTCGGCCACCGGTCGCGGGCGTACGGGCATCGAGGCGCGTGTGGAGCAAGCGCTGGCCGATATCGCCGCGCTGTTGCGCGACTGGCAGCTAGGCCATCGGCAAACGCGCATCGAGCGGATAAGTGTGGACCTGTTCGGTTTCAGCCGCGGTGCAGCGGCGGCCAGGCATATGGCCAATGTGTTGCGCAACGAGCCCGCGCGTCTGTTTACACACTGCCCGATCGTCATCCATTTCATCGGTTTGTTCGACACGGTGGCAGCCATCGTTGCACCCCTGCAAGGGGATTTCGACCCCGCCGATACCCGTCAGGGTGGGCTGCAGCTCGGGTTGCCCGAAGGCATTGCCAACCATGTCGTGCAGTTGGTGGCCGGGGATGAGCAGCGCCACAACTTTCCCCTGATAGGCAGTGGGCACGACATCGTGCTGCCGGGTGTGCATTCGAATATCGGTGGTGGCTATCAAGATGTGGTCGACGAAGACGTGCTGCTGTGCAAGCCCCAGTCCCAGCGGGTAGCGGCTGAGGTACCTGCACAGCAGACCGGCGTCTACACAGCCGTCGCCGCATTGATGGCTACCGCGTTCAAGGACCTTGGCCAACCGCCTGCGCATGTGGTCAGTTGGGAACAGCCTGTGCCTGGTGGGGAGCCCCGTGAACCGCAGAAACAGGTCTATGCCGCCATTGGTCGGAGGCGACAGGTAGCCGGGCAGCTGTCACGGGTACACTTGAGCATCATGCGCGAGTACGCAGCGCGCGCGGGCGTGCCCTTTGCACCGCTTGGCTGCGACAGGCAGCACGCTGTACCGGAGGAGCTGCGTGGCATCAGCGACAAGTTGCATGCCTATGCGTTGGGAGCCTGCCCATCGCTGGAACTGAGCGGGCCGGAGCAAACCCTATTGCGCGAGCGCTATATCCATACTTCGGCGCACTGGAATGCCGTCAAGGGCATGCGCAGCAGTTCACTGGACGTGCTGTTCATCGACCGGCCGGGCGTAGCGGGGCGGGTGGTGCATCCTAATCCTGTCTAGGGTGTTCGGGTGCAGAGTGGGGCTGCCTTGCACCAAATCCGTAGGCTATCGGATTTCCCGGGCGGGCAGCCTAGCCGCGATGGGCCGCAAAGTGGCCCCCCGACACTCTCGGCTGCAAAGCTGAAATATTGGGGCCGCTTCGCGCCCATTGCGGTCAGTCCGGCGCCCCGCAACCCCGCTCCCACAAAGAATCCCGCACACCTCTGTATCCTGGGCCCTGCACGCTATCGATCACAGCGATAACCACTATCGAGCGGCCGGTCTCTCGCCTGGCAGCCCGTGCTCTTATACTCGCGGCCTGATTTAGCCTCTCGTGCGCCTGTCTCAGGCGCCCTGTCATGGAATTGTGCACAATGCCAAGCGTCAGCCCGGCCCCTCGTGGTCTGCCCGAACACCAACAGCAAAGCCTGCTCCAGCAATGGCTGGCCATTCTCTCCGTGGCCGTGGGCGCGTTCGCCCTGGTGACCAGCGAGTTTCTCCCAGTAGGCGTGCTGAACGACGTCGCCAATGACCTGGGCATCAGCGCAGGCCTTGCCGGGCTGATGGTCACCTTGCCCGGCATCATGGCGGCCCTGGCGGCGCCGACCATTTCTGTCGGTGTCGGCAACCTGGACCGGCGCTACCTGCTGATTGGCCTGACCCTGATCATGATCCTGGCCAACGCCATCGTCGCCTTTGCCGGTAACTTCCACCTGTTGCTGCTCGGGCGCGTGCTGCTGGGGGTGAGTATCGGTGGCTTCTGGGCGACCGCCATCGCCTTGAGCAGCCGCCTGGCGCCCGAGGGCGTCGGGGTGGCCAAGGCCAATTCGATCATCATGGCCGGCGTCACCCTGGCCACGGTCATCGGCGTGCCGGTGGGTACCTGGCTCAGCGGGTTGATGGGCTGGCGGATGACGTTCCTGGTCACCGCCGTGGTAGGGGTGCCGGTACTGCTGGCGCAGGTCATGCTGCTGCCCCGGTTGATGCCTGAAAAGGCGATCCGCATCAGCGACCTGCCGGCCTTGTTCATCAACCCGCAAGCGCGCGTGGGCCTGATTGCCGTGTTGCTGATCGGCCTGGCGCATTTTGCGGCCTACACCTACGTGGCCCCTTTCTTCAAGCAAAGCGCCGGCTTCGATGGCCCAACCATTGGCTCATTGCTGCTGCTCTACGGCGTGGCAGGCTTCATGGGCAACATCTTCGCCGGCTTCGCGGCCAACCGGAGTGTGCGGCATACCCTGCTGCTGGTGGCATTGCTGATAGCCACCAGCACGGCGCTGTTCCCGCACTTTGCCACCGGCATGACGGGCGCTGCCATGCTCATCGCGTTGTGGGGCTTTGCCTTCGGGGCGTTTCCTGCCTGCGCGAACATCTGGATGTTCGTGGTCGCGCCCAAGGATGTGGAACGGGGCATGCCGCTGTTCGTGGCCATGTTCCAGGTCATCATCGCCGTGGGCTCGTTCTTCGGTGGTCAGGTGGTCGATCACTTGGGCACCGGCGTGCTGCTGAGCGCGGCCACGGCACTGGTAGGTTGCGGTTTCGTGACGGTGCTGGTGCTCGGGCGCAGTGTCAGCAATGCGATGGTCAGCCAGCCGGGTTGAGCCTGGCACTGATCGACTCGCGTCCGGGCGGCATTGGGAATTGGAATGAACGCGGCGCACCGACTAAGGGTCGCATCTTCACACCCTCCAAGAAGGAAACCTGCAATGAAAGCGATGACTCGACTGTTCACTGGCCTGGCCCTGGTTGGCGCGATGGGCGCTTCTGTTGCCTGGGCCGATCAGCCCGGCGCCGACTGGAAAGTGACCAAGGATCAGGCCGAAGCTGCCCTCAAAGGCGCCGGCTACACCCAGATCACCAAGATCGAAGCCGATGACGGTCACTGGGAAGGCGAGGGGATGAAAGCTGACGGCAAGCAGTACGAGTTCAAGGTCGACCCGCACGATGGCCGTATCGTCAAGGATGAACTGGATAACTGAGTTCAGCCTGCACTCAAAGCCCATCAGGCCCACGCAACAGCGTGGGCCTGATGCATTGGGTCAGCGGCGCAGCAGGCGCGACACCACCATGGCCAGCGCAGCACCGATGGCGACAGCTGCAAACGGCTTTTCCTTGACGAACGACGAGACGCAGTTCACGGCATCACCGTAAGTCTTGGTCACCTGGCCTGCTGCCTGGCGGCCTTCGCCTTCGGCTTCCAGGGCCGGATCGTCGATCAGACGACCTACAGCGCTCTGGGCTTTACCCGCAATGTTCTCTGCTACACCTTCGATCTGTTCGCGTTTCATGGTTCGGTCATCCTTTCGCTAACGGGATTGGTTAAATAGCAAAAGGTTAGGGCGTTAGCGCCGCCTATTGGTTCCAACGAAAGCGGTCCCAAATACTGCCGCGCCGTGCACCTTCCGCTGCTACGTGCCCTCCCGCACGTGTCGTTCCAGGATCCTCGGCCCGCTGCCTTCCTCGCCCAGTACATCCTGTGGGTTACGTAGCGGGCATTGCTCCAGCGACAGGCAGCCGCAGCCGATGCAGTTGTCCAGGTTGTCGCGCAACGCCTGGAGCAGACGGATGCGCTGGTTCAGGTCTTCTCGCCACGCACTGGACATTTCGCCCCACTGAGCCGCCGTGAGCTTGCTGTTGGGCGGGTAGCGCCCCAGCGCCTGCTTGATGTCATCCAGGGCAATACCGGTACGCTGGGCCACCTTGATGATCGCCAGGGTGCGCAGCACCAGCGACGGATAGCGGCGTTGGTTGCCAGCTGTGCGCGTGCTGGCGATCAAACCTTTGCTTTCATAGAAATGCAGTGCCGATACTGCGATACCGCTGCGGCGAGCCACCTCACCTACGGTAAGCATCCGTGTCGAATCTGCTGCCATGCGGGTCGATCTCCAATGAGTGGCTTTGGTGCGTCAGAACGCTGTAGGGAAAGCAGCGGCGCTGGCGGGCATGCGGTCGCGGCGTAGCTGGTTGACCAGGCTGTAGCGGTCAGCGGGATAAAGGTTTTTGCAGACCGCCATCAGGTCGCCGTTTTCCTCGCGGTAGTGGCGCACCACGCACAGCGCCGGTGAGCCCGGCTCGGCACTCAATACCTGTGCCTGTTGCAGGGTGAGCGACTGTGCCTGAATGCGCTGGTCGATCACCGCGATGACTCGCCCGTAATGCTGCTCGATCAGGCGGGTGATCAACTGCTCGGGATGTGCCTGGGCCAGCTCGATCACCTGCACGTAGTCGGATTGGGCATACACGGCGCTTGCACACAGCGCCAAGGCGTGCCCGGCAGAGGTACGGTGCAGCGCCTCGATGCACAAGTACTGTTCCCCTGGCACCAGTCCCAGGCGCTCGGCCTCTTCAGGGGCGGCCACGAATTGGCGGACATCGCGAACCTGACGCACCGGTGCCTGAAGGTGATGCGAGAGCTCTGCCAGGTTCGCGATCGACTGCCGGTAGCCGATCTGGGGCTGGCGCGCCTGGACTCGTGTCCCAACGCGCTTGCGCCGGGACACCAGGCCCAGGCTCTGTAACTGCTCGACCGCCGCGCGAACCGTGTGCCGGCTTACACCATACAGCGCGCACAGCTCCATTTCAGTGGGCAACAGGCCCCCGACCGGGTAGCGGCTGCTGGCGATTGCCTCGATCAAGTCCTTGGCCACGGTGGCATAGCGGGCTTGGTGCATGGGTCGAACCTGTCTGGACGTTGTACAAAGGCGCCAGTGTACCAGCCGTCGGTCGCTCCCGAGCCAAGCTCCCCGCCATGGCCTCATTGCCCCTTGTGCGACCTCAGTAGCAACGCTGCCACCGCACAGCCGAGCAACGCCAGGCAGGCCAGGTAGAACGCATCGCTGTAGGCCATCAGGTAGGCTTCGCGGCCGATGGTGCCCGACAAACCTTCGAGCCACTGCTGTGAGTGCCAGAGCCATGTCTGCACGGTCGGGTCCAGGCGCGCGTGCAGCTGCGGCTCGAACACGGTCACGTGCTCATGGATGCGCGCACTGTGCAGGCGTTCGCGCGTGGCCACCAGCTGGGTCAGGCCGGCCGTGCCGATGGCGCCACCCAAGTTACGCAGCATCGAGAACACCGCCGAGGCGGACCCGGCCTCGCGCTTGTCCAGCCCGGCCACTGCCAGCACGGATAACGCGACCATGATGAAAGGCTGGCCGATGCCCCGCACCACGGTGGAAGGGATGATCACATTGTCGGCACTGTCAGCAGTCAGGCTGGCGCCCATCCAGCAGCCCAGCGCCATGATCAGGAACCCGCTGGCCACCATGAACTTTGCGCTGGTCCACCTCATCAGGCGCGGCATCAACGGCGCCAGCAGCAGCTGCACGAGCCCGTAGGCGATCAACGCCACACCCACGTCTCGTGCACTGAAGCCCTGCAGTTGCGACAGGTAGTTGGGCACCAGAAACACCAGCCCGAAGGTGGCGGCGCCGAATATGAACATCGCCAGGCTGGCCACGCCGAAGTTGTAACGGCCCAGCAACCGCAGGTTGATGAACGCGCGCGGGCCGAACAGCTGAGTCGTCACGAACAGCACCAGGGCCAATGCCGACACCACGGTCATGCCGGTGATGAACGAAGACCCGAACCAATCCAACCGGCCGCCTTCTTCCAGCACGATCTGCAGCCCGCCCAGGCCGATCACCATGGCGGCGATGCCCAGCCAGTCACCGTGGCGCAGCAGCTGCAACTTCATCGGCCTGGCCTCGATGGACCAGGCAATGGCGCACAGCAACGCGATGCCAGGAAACAGCTGCAGGTAGAAGATCCAGCGCCAGGAATAGGCATCGGTCAACCAGCCGCCGATCGAAGGGCCTGCGGCCTGCGCCACGCTGTTGGCCAGGCTGAACA
The DNA here is from genome assembly GCF_046231935.1 of Pseudomonas sp. KCJK9111. Lineage (NCBI taxonomy): Bacteria > Pseudomonadati > Pseudomonadota > Gammaproteobacteria > Pseudomonadales > Pseudomonadaceae > Pseudomonas > Pseudomonas sp. KCJK9111. The sequence goes on from NZ_JBJJMO010000004.1 coordinate 59,364, forward strand.
AGGCCATGCCCATGGCCATTCGGCTGGCCGGCAATTCGGTGATGATCAGCTGGAACGACAGCGGAATCAGGACGGCGCCGGCGGCGCCCTGAATTACCCGGATCACGATCATGGTTTCAAGGTTCGGCGCCCACGAACAGGCCACCGACGCGATCAGAAAGACCAGCGAGCCCGTCCACATCACCCGGCGCAGGGAGAACACCTCCACCAGCCAGGCCGTCAGGGGGATCATCACGATCTCCGCTACTAAGTAGGCGGTGGATATCCATGAGCCTTCCTCGAAGCTGGCGCCTAGCGAGCCGCGTATCTCGGGCAGTGCGGCGCTGGTGACGTGCACGTTCATGCCGGCCATGAAACAGCCGAACAGCCCGCCCAGCACGGCCACCCAGGCGCGCAGGGATACCGGTTGTTCAGCGCGCATCGGCAGGCTCCGGCGTGCGCGTGTCGACGGTGGTCACCACCGACATGCCGGGCAGTATCTGCGGCCCGTTTGCGGGCAGGTCGAGCAGGATGCGCACCGGAAAACGCTGGACGATCTTGGTGAAGTTGCCCGTGGCATTGTCCGACGGCAGCAGCGCGAAGACATTGCCCGAGGCCGGCGAGAAGCTCGCCACGTGACCTTTGAATGCATGGCCAGGGAAGCTGTCCACCTGAACCTGCACAGGCTGCCCTGGGCGCATCCGGGCTAACTGGGTTTCCTTGTAGTTGGCCACGACATACGCCTGCGCCACCGGCACCACCGCCAACAACGGTTGGCCCGGTACCACGTATTGCCCTGCACGCACGCGGCGCTGGCCCACCACGCCTGCCACCGGGGCGCGCAGCACGGTGTCCTGGGCGTCCTGTTCGGCCAGCCGGCGTTCGGCGCTTGCGCTTTCTAAGGCGGCCTGACGCCGCCGCAGATCGGCCTGGGCCTGGGCAGCGCCGGCCTTGGCCATCCGTTGCTGTACCTGTTGTTCACGCCATGCTGCCTTGGCCCCTTGCTCGACAGCCTTGGCCTGGTTGGCAGCGGCCAGTGCCTGCTCCAGCCGTTGGGTCGTGGCGGCCTGGTCGCGTACCAAGCCCTGGTAGCGCTGCAGGTCGAGCTGGCTGCGACGACGTTCGGCGCTGGCACTGTGCACGGCGGCCTCGGCCTTGAGGGTTGCCTGCGCCTGCTGCTCGATGCGCTGCACGGCCAGCTCGCAGTGAGCCCGCGCCGCGTCTATGGCCGCCTGCGCCTGGCGTTCGGCAGCGCGCGCTCGATCCCTGCGAGCCTGGTAATCGCGATCCTGCAACCGCACCAGCACAGCGCCGGCTTGAACCGGCTGGTCATCTTCGACCTCTACCGTCGCCACATAGCCTGCCACGCGCGAACTCAATGCCACCCAATCGGCGCGGATGTAGGCGTCATCGGTACTTTCCAGGTAGCGCCCGGTGGTGAACCAGTAGCCAGCAAGGGCCAGTAGTGCCAGCACGCCCAGGCCTGCGCCGCCGATATAAACCAACCGCCGTCGCGGGCGAATGGTCGCATGCTCGGCAGTCGGGGTTGGGGTGGGCGTTTCTACAGCAGCGTTCATGGTGGGGTTCCATTGTCGAGTGGAGGCAGTTGCGCTTTGCGAGCGATGGGCGTCGGGTGGTGAGTGGTGCCTGGGGCGTGGCGGATTCACCATCCCCCGCCCAGCGCGCGAAACAGGTCGATCTGCGCCCTGGCCACCTTGCCGCGCGCCTCGAGGAGCTGGTCATGCAGGGCAATCAGCTCGCGCTCGCTGTCAAGCAGGGCCAGCCCGTCCTGGGTGCCCGCACGGTAGCTGGCCTCTGCCAGGGCGAAGCCACGCTGGCTGTGCTCAAGCGCGGCCTGCAGCGAAGACAGGTGCTGCTGCTCACCGGCATGACGGGCCAAGGCCTGGCGCACATCCTTCAGGGCCTTGAGCGCGACGCTGCGATAGTGAGCGCGCTGGGCCTGCTGCAAAGCCTGGGCCTTGCCCAACCGGGCACGATTGGCTTGCAGGTTGGGAAATTCCCAGCTGATCAGCGGGCCGACGCCGAACGTGATGGCGCGGCTGGCACCCAGGCCATTGATGTGGCGATCAGCACTAGCCAGCTGGGCGCCAAAGCGAACCTTGGGGTACAGGTCGGCGCGCACGATGTCCGCTTCCAGGCCGGCGGCTTGCAACTCTCGTTCAGCCTGGCGTACGTCGGGGCGCCGTTCGAGCAGGTGCCAGCCATCGCCTGTGGGCAGCGCGGCCGTGAGCGACGGGATGGCAGCGCAGGGTTGGGTGTGATCGACCGTGGCCTCACCCGCCAGCGTGCTCAGCTCGAACAGTGCCACCTGGCGCCGCGCCTCGAAAACGGGTATCCGGGCGCGAACCTGCTCGCGCAGGCCAAGCAGCCGCTCGCCGTCCAGCGCCGTAGCGATGCCGGCCTGACGCTGGCGGTCGCTCAACAGCAGGCTGCGATCCAGGGTGTGCAGGGCTTGCCTGGCTTGACTCAGGCGAGCGGTGTAGACGCATTGTTCGATGTAGGCACGGCTGGTCTGGGCTGCCACCTGCAGCCCCACGGCGTCGTGTGCGGCGGCCGCGGCCTGCGCTTGCGCCTTGGCGCGATCGATTTGGGCTTGCACCTGCCCCCACAGGTCCACCTGATAGGCCAGCTCCATGCCCGGATTGAAGTGCCAGGAGGAAGTAGCTCGGCTGTCACGGGCCTGGGCCAGGGTCTGATCGTCACTGTCCCTGCCGTAGGTCGCAGCAATGCCCAGCGAGGTAGCAGGCAGGCGCTGCGCCTGGAACTCGCCAATGCCGGCCAGCAGTGCGCGCACGTTGGCTTGAGCCTGCGCCAGGTCCTGGTTATTGGCCAATGCGCGCTCCACCCAGCGCTCGAGTTGCGGGTCCTGGTACAGCTGCCACCAGCGCCCGGGTAAAGGCTGTGCGCTAACCCCGGCCTGGGTCTCGGTCAAAGGGTTGACCCGCATGGCCGCCGGGGGCTGCTCGGGGGCGACAGGGTGCGTGCAACCTGCCAGAAGGCCGAACGTCAGCACAGTGCAAAGGCGTACGGGGGAGGGGATCATCGACAAAGTGGGCATCATGAACATCGCTTGGCAGTCATGATGCAACGTTAACGAGACCAGTCAGACCAAGGCTGCCGCAAGCGGGACAACCGTGCGCGCCAGCCGGACAACCCGAGCCGTTTCAGCGGGGGCGTGCGCTACCGTCCTGCCAGTCGCTGGGCGCGCACCCCAGGATGCGCCTGAACACGGCTGCAAAGGCGCTGGGGCTCTGGTAGCCGTGTTCGAGCGCCACATTGATGATCGGCCGACCTGCCGCCAGGCACTGCTGGCTCAACATCACCCGCGCCCGAGCGCGCCATTGGCCGTGGGACATGCCCAGCTCGCGCTGGAACAGCCGGGCCACATTGCGTGTGCTCATGTTCAGCGCCGTGGCGCACTGTTCAAGGGCATGTTCCTCGGCCGGTGCCTGCAGCATGCGCTCGCACCAGGCCCTCAGGCGTGGGTGCTTTGGCAGTGCTATGAATGTGTCGATGCGCCTTGCATGGGCGAGCTCGCCCAGAATGAGCGCCCGTACGTGCTCCCCCTCCCGGATACCGAGCATGCGCGAGGCAGCTAGGATCAACTCACGCAGCAACCCCGTCACCACGATCACCTGGCAGTGGTCGACGTGGGGCGCCAGCAGCAGGGAGCGCATGCTGACGACGCCTTCCATGACAATCGCATGGCTGACGCCGGCCGGCACCCACAGCGCATTGCCCCCATGAATCACCCAGCTTCCCGAATCGGTACTCACATGCACAGTGCCACTGGCTGCGTAGATCAGCTGGTCGTGGGCGTGGCAGTGGCTGGCCACGTGATCGCCGGGGGCGTAATCCATTTCGAGTGTTTGCATGGCGGGATCCATAGTGGGAATGGATCCAATTGTAAGGGTGGATTGTGTGTAGATGTTGCAAAGCGTGGGGTAGCGTGCGTGCTAAGTGCGATTGGATTGCTTGATCTGCTTAAAAGTTGAGGCTTGATTGCGGATTATTTGGTTTTTGCAGTTGTAACTGTGTAGCTGAGCGGAGTGTCTAGGGCGCTCAACGGTCTATCCCGGGCATGCCGGCTGTCGAGGAAGGTCGGCATGCAGGAATTGGACGTTACAAGCCTTCCTCAAGGGCGAGCAGCGCTTCGATGGTCTGCCGACGTCGGATCAAGCGCACGGCCTGGCCTTCGATCATCACCTCCGGCAGCAAGGGCCGGCTGTTGTAGTTGGACGACATGGAGGCACCGTAGGCACCGGCATCGTGAATCACCAGCAAGTCGCCGACCTGGGCCTGGGGCAAGTCCTGAGGGCAGAGCGCCTGGTCATCCTGAGTGAACACGTCGCCCGATTCGCACAGTGGGCCGGCCACCACGGTCGGTTGCCGCGGGCGGTCCACGGGGCGGCCATCGGCATCGAGCAGGGTCATGGCATGGTAGGCCCCGTACATCGCAGGGCGCATGAGGTCGTTGAAGCCAGCATCGACCAGCACGAACGTGTTGCGGCCCACCTGCTTGACGGCACGGACTTCGGTCACCAGATAGCCCGACTCGGCCACCAGAAAACGCCCTGGCTCGATCTCCATGCGCACCGGGTGGCCCAGCAGCGCTTCGATTTCCTGGCGTGCCACTGCCCAGGTTTGCGCGTAGCGCTGCAGGTCCACCGGCGTGTCGGTAGTGCGGTACGGCGTCGAGAGCCCACCGCCGATCGAGAACGCTTCGATATCGGTGTCCAGGCGCGCGATCAGCTCGATCATGGCGCGAGCCACCTGCTCCAGATGGGTGTAGTCCACGCCGGAGCCAATGTGCATGTGCACGCCAACCAAGTGCAGGCGATGGGCCCTGATGCAGGCGAGCGCCTGCGGCAAGTCTTCATGCCAGATGCCATGCTTGCTGTTCTCGCCCCCGGTATTGGTCTTGCGGCTGTGGCCATGGCCGAACCCCGGGTTGATGCGCAGCCAGACACGGTGCCCTGGCGAGTGCTCGCCCAACTGGCGCAGCATGTCGATGGAGCCTGCGTTGACTTCGATCTTTTGCGCGACCACGCGTGCCAGGGTAGCGCGGTCCAGCACGTCGCAGGTCAGCACCACCCCCGCAGGATCGCCTGCCACACTGGCGCCGGCTGCAAAGGCGCGTTCCATTTCCCCAAGCGATACCGCATCGAGCACCAGGCCGTGCTCGCGCATCAAGCGCAACACCTGCAGATTGGGATTGGCTTTCTGGGCGAAGCGTACGGTATCGAATGGCTTGAGCTGTTCTATCCGGCTGAGGATGGTGGCGGCGTCGTAGGCCCACAGGGGTGAACCGTACTGGCGAACGGCGTTGGCTAGGACAGAGAAGGGAATGGTCATGATCGAATGGCTCGGCACAGGTGGAAGCCGACAGCATGGCCCGTAGACTCGATTCAGAAAAATAGCTATTTTTGCGCCGTCCATTCATCTCTGATATGCCCTGAGAATGCCGTCGGTGCTCCCATGAAGCTCTCCGCCCGCCACATCGAAGTGTTCCGCGCCATCATGGCCTCAGGTAGCGTCACAGGCGCGGCGCGTCTGTTGTTCACCTCGCAGCCGACCATCAGCCGTGAGCTGGCGCGGTTGGAGCACGTGACGGGCCTGCATCTGTTCGAGCGCACGGCCGGTCGGTTGGAAGCCACCGCCCAGGCGTTGCTGCTGATCGAGGAGGTAGAGCGGGCGTATGTGGGGCTTGAGCGCATCGAGCGTTTTGCCCAGGCCATTCGCAACTTCCAGCAGGGCCAGTTGGCCGTCACCTGCCTGCCGTTGTTTTCGCAGACCCTGCTGCCCAAGGTCTGCCAGCGTTTCCATAAGCAGCACCCTGGGGTGAGCGTGAGCATCAAAGCCCAGGAGTCGCCGCTGCTGGAGGAGTCCCTGGCCACCCAGCAGCATGACCTGGGCCTGACGGAGGTCGCGCAGATACCCCGTGGGGCGAGCGGGGAATTGCTGTTTAGCGCCGACATGGTCTGCGTGCTGCCTGAGCAACACCCGTTGCAGGCCAGGTCACGGCTGAGCCTGGCGGATTTCCATGAGGTCGATTTCATCAACCTGGCCAGCCTGGACACCTATCGCCAGCGTCTGGACCACCATTTTCGCGCGGCTGGGGTGAACCGTCGCACGGTCATCGAGACCACCAGCGCCGCCTCGGTGTGCGCCATGGTCAGGCAGGGCCTGGGCGTAGCCATCATCAACCCCCTGAGCGGGTTGGAGGCCGCCCAGAATGGCTTGCTCATCAGGCCGCTGGACATCTCGATCGCCTACCAGGTGATGCTGGTCAGGCCAGACCATCGACCGGCCTCGGCGGCAGTCGAGCCGTTCTGCCAGACACTGCGCGAGCAGGCGCGGGCGATGCAGCGCGCCCTGGCCTAGACCCCCGTGGCCCGCGGCAAGCCTGCGCAGTGATCGACGGATCAAAGCTCGCAGACGAAAGTGCCGGTGCCGCTCAGGATGTTCTCCAAGGTTTGCCTGATCTCGTCCAAGTCGCTCAGCGTGCTGGTCAGGTTGATCTGAAGCACCTCATCACCGCGCAAGGCGTCCCGGTCACCTGCTGCCACTTCGATCAACAGGCTCGTTGCGCTCAGGGTCACTTTCAAGCCGTCCAGGGTCGAGGGCTCGTCGTCGAGGGTCAGGTCGACCGTGTCTTCGTCAGGGTAGCGGGTCAGCAAGAACATCTGGCCTTTGTCGCTGTGGCAGCACAGGGTTGCCATGTTGTCCTCCTCTTCATCGCAGGGGGTAGCGAACAGCACGGCGGTGTCGATTTGCATGGCAAGCTCGGATCTAAGGAAACGGAAGGGAATTCTGACAGTCTTGCTTACATGCATAAACGTAAAGTTACCGCCCCTTGAACGAAATTGTCGCAGCGCTGCAAGCCTTGATGACCGGTCAGTCGTTAAGCTTCGCCCAGTCCTGGGCGTGCATGCACACGCTCAACGCCTGGTTTTCATCGTTCGCCCTGCCTGCAATCGTCTATCGTTGACCCCGGCACGGCGCACGCAGCGACGCTTCAACTATTACAAAGCCCAAGCGGAGTACCACAGATGGCGTTCTTCACCGCGGCCAGCAAAGCCGACTTCCAGCATCAACTGCAAGCGGCCCTGGCGCAGCACATCAGCGAACAGTCCCTGCCACAAGTGGCGCTGTTCGCCGAGCAGTTCTTCGGCATCATCTCTCTGGACGAACTCACCCAGCGCAGGCTTTCCGACCTGGCCGGCTGCACCCTGTCGGCCTGGCGCATCGTCGAGCGTTTCGACCCCGAGCACCCGCAGGTGCGCGTGTACAACCCCGATTACGAGCGCAACGGCTGGCAGTCGACCCACACGGTCGTCGAGGTGCTGCACCATGACCTGCCGTTTCTGGTGGACTCGGTCCGCACTGAGCTCAATCGCCGCGGCTACAGCATTCATACCCTGCAGACCACGGTATTGAGCGTGCGCCGCAACGCCAAGGGCGAGTTGCTGGAACTGCTGCCCAAGGGCACCCACGGTGAAGGGGTGGGGCACGAGTCGCTGATGTACCTGGAAATCGACCGCTGCGCCAACGCTGCGGAGTTGAGCGTGCTGGCCCGGGAAATCGAGCAGGTGCTGGCCGAGGTCCGCGTGGCGGTCGATGATTTCGAACCGATGAAGGACAAGCTGCGGGAGGTCGTGGCGCTGGTCGAGCAGACCCCGTACGGGCCGGCCCAGCATGAAAAGGGCGAGGTCAAGGCATTCCTTGAGTGGTTGCTGGACAACCACTTCACCTTCCTGGGATACGAAGAGTTCACCGTCCAGGCCGATCAGGCCGGCGGGCAGATGGTCTACGACGAGCAGTCGTTCCTTGGCCTGCCGCGTCGCCTGCGCGTGGGCTTGACCCCTGAAGAGCTGCGCATCGAAGATTACGCCGTGGCCTACCTGGCCGAGCCACTGCTGCTCTCCTTCGCCAAGGCTGCGCTGCCAAGCCGCGTACACCGCCCGGGCTACCCTGATTACGTGTCCATCCGCCAGCTCGATGCCTCGGGTAACGTGCTCAAGGAACACCGCTTCATGGGCCTGTACACTTCCACGGTGTACGGCGAAAGCGTTCATGCCATCCCTTACATCCGGGTCAAGGTCGCTGAAGTCGAGCGCCGTTCCGGCTTCGATACCAAGGCTCACCTGGGCAAGGAACTGGCGCAGGTGCTTGAAGTGCTACCGCGCGACGACCTGTTCCAGACGCCGGTCGATGAGCTGTTCAGCACGGTCATGTCCATCGTGCAGATTCAGGAGCGCAACAAGATTCGCGTCTTCCTGCGCAAGGACCCGTACGGACGCTTCTGCTATTGCCTGGCCTACGTACCGCGTGAAATCTATTCCACCGAGGTTCGCCAGAAAATCCAGCAGGTGTTGATGGAGCGCCTGAAGGCCAGCGATTGCGAATTCTGGACCTTCTTCTCCGAGTCGGTACTGGCCCGTGTGCAGCTGATTCTGCGGGTGGACCCGAAGAACCGCATCGACATCGACCCACACCAGCTCGAGCGTGAGGTCATCCAGGCCTGCCGCTCCTGGCAGGACGATTTCTCGGCGCTGGTCGTGGAGAACTTCGGCGAGGCCCAAGGCACCAACATCCTGGCCGATTTCCCCAAAGGCTTCCCGGCCGGCTACCGCGAGCGCTTCGCCGCCCATTCGGCGGTGGTGGACCTGCAGCATGTGCTGGCCCTGTCGGAAAGCAAGCCACTGGCCATGAGTTTCTACCAGCCGCTGACGCGGGTTGGCGAGCGCACCCTGCACTGCAAGCTGTACCACGCCGACACCCCCCTGGCGCTGTCGGACGTGCTGCCAATCCTCGAAAACCTCGGCCTGCGCGTGCTGGGCGAGTTCCCGTATCGCCTGCGCCACGCCAATGGCCGCGAATACTGGATTCACGACTTCGCCTTCACCTACAGCGAAGGCCTGAGCCTGAACATTCAAGAGCTCAATGACACCTTCCAGGATGCGTTCATCCACATCGTCGGCGGCGATGCCGAAAACGATGCCTTCAACCGCCTGGTGCTGACAGCGGGCCTGCCATGGCGTGACGTGGCGTTGCTGCGTGCCTATGCACGCTACCTGAAACAAATCCGCCTGGGCTTCGACCTGGGCTACATCGCCAGTACGTTGAACAACCATACCGACATCGCGCGCGAGCTGACCCGCCTGTTCAAGACGCGTTTCTACCTGGCCCGCAAGCTGACCCAGGATGACCTGGAGGACAAGCAGCAGCGGCTCGAGCAAGCGATCCTCAATGCGCTGGACGAGGTGCAGGTACTCAACGAAGACCGCATCCTGCGCCGCTACCTGGACCTGATCAAGGCCACCCTGCGCACCAACTTCTATCAGCTCGATGCCAACGGCCAGAACAAGTCGTACTTCAGCTTCAAGTTCAACCCCAAGCTTGTGCCCGAACTGCCCAAGCCGGTGCCCAAGTTCGAGATCTTCGTCTATTCACCCCGGGTCGAGGGGGTGCACTTGCGCTTTGGCAACGTTGCGCGCGGCGGGCTGCGCTGGTCGGACCGCGAGGAAGACTATCGCACCGAGGTGCTGGGCCTGGTCAAGGCGCAGCAGGTGAAGAACTCGGTAATCGTGCCGGTCGGCGCCAAGGGTGGTTTCCTGCCACGGCGCCTGCCACTGGGCGGCACGCGTGACGAGATCGCGGCAGAGGGCGTGGCGTGCTACCGCATCTTCATCTCGGGGTTGCTCGACATTACCGACAACCTCAAGGACGGTGGCGTAGTGCCGCCGGTCGGCGTGGTGCGTCACGACGATGACGACCCGTACCTGGTGGTGGCGGCCGACAAAGGCACGGCCACATTCTCGGACATCGCCAACGGCATCGCCATCGACTATGGCTTCTGGCTGGGTGATGCCTTCGCATCGGGCGGCTCGGCAGGCTACGACCACAAGAAAATGGGCATCACCGCCCGTGGGGCCTGGGTTGGCGTCCAGCGTCACTTCCGTGAGCGCGGCATCAATGTGCAAGAAGACCCGATCACCGTGATTGGTGTGGGCGACATGGCAGGCGACGTCTTCGGTAACGGCCTGTTGATGTCCGACAAGCTGCAGCTGGTAGCGGCCTTCAACCACCTGCATATCTTCATCGACCCCAACCCGGAGCCGGCCTCCAGCTTTGCCGAGCGCAAGCGCCTGTTCGACTTGCCACGTTCGGCATGGACCGACTACGACACCAGCATCATGTCCGAAGGCGGCGGCATTTTCCCGCGTAGCGCCAAGAGCATCGCCATCACGGCGCAGATGAAGGAACGCTTCGCCATCGAGGCCGACCGCCTGACGCCCACCGAGCTGCTCAATGCCCTGCTCAAGGCGCCTGTGGACCTGCTCTGGAACGGTGGCATCGGCACCTACGTCAAGGCCAGTGGCGAAAGCCACGCCGACGTGGGCGACAAGGCCAACGACGCCTTGCGTGTCAACGGCAACGAGCTGCGCTGCAAGGTGGTAGGCGAGGGCGGCAACCTGGGCATGACCCAGCTTGGCCGGGTGGAATTCGGCCTGCACGGCGGCGCCACCAACACCGACTTCATCGACAACGCCGGCGGCGTGGACTGCTCCGACCACGAGGTCAACATCAAGATCCTGCTCAACGAGGTGGTGCAGGGTGGCGACATGACCGAGAAGCAGCGCAACCAGTTGCTCGGCAGCATGACCGAGGAAGTGTCTGGCCTGGTGCTGGGCAACAACTATAAGCAGACCCAGGCGCTGTCGCTGGCAGCGCGCCGCGTGCGCGAGCGCATTGCCGAGTACAAGCGCCTGATGGCCGACCTCGAGGCCCGCGGCAAGCTTGACCGGGCCATCGAGTTCTTGCCTTCCGAGGAACAGCTGACCGAGCGCCTCGCCGCAGGCCAGGGCCTGACCCGTGCAGAGCTCTCGGTGCTGATCTCCTACAGCAAGATCGACTTGAAAGAGCAACTGCTCAAGTCCCAGGTGCCGGACGACGACTACCTGACCCGCGACATGGAAACCGCGTTCCCGCCGTCGCTGGTCAGCAAGTTCGCTGACTCCATGCGCCGCCACCGCCTCAAGCGCGAGATCGTCAGCACCCAGATCGCCAACGATCTGGTCAACAACATGGGCATCACCTTCGTGCAGCGGTTGAAGGAATCGACCGGCATGAGCCCTGCCAACGTAGCCGGGGCCTACGTGATCGTGCGTGACATCTTCCACCTGCCGCACTGGTTCCGTCAGATCGAGGCGCTGGACTACCAGGTTCCCGCCGAGATCCAGCTGACCCTGATGGACGAACTGATGCGCCTGGGCCGCCGTGCCACGCGCTGGTTCCTGCGCAGCCGTCGCAATGAGCAGGACGCTGGCCGTGATTGCGCCCACTTCGGGCCGAAGATCGCCCAGCTTGGGCTCAAGCTCGACGAATTGCTCGAAGGCCCAACCCGCGAACGCTGGATGGTGCGTTACCAGAGCTTCGTCGAAGCGGGGGTGCCAGAGCTGTTGGCACGTATGGTGGCTGGCACCAGCCATCTGTACACCTTGCTGCCGATCATCGAGGCAGCTGATGTGACAGGTCACGAGCCAGCGCAGGTGGCCAAGGCGTTCTTCGCCGTGGGCAGCGCGCTTGACCTGACCTGGTACTTGCAGGAAATCAGCAATCTGCCGGTGGAGAACAACTGGCAGGCCCTGGCCCGGGAAGCTTTCCGCGACGACATCGACCTGCAACAACGCGCGATCACCATCTCGGTATTGCAGATGGCCGATGCTCCGCAGGACATGGATGCACGGGTCGCGCTATGGGCCGAGCAGCATCGAGTGATGGTGGAACGCTGGCGCGCCATGCTCGATGACCTGCGCAGCGCTTCGGGCCATGACTACGCGATGTATGCAGTGGCCAACCGCGAACTGGTCGATCTGGCCATGAGCGGACAGGCGACTGTGTTGCCGTCTTGAGTCAATGCTGAACTGAAAAAGCCCCGGCAGTGATGCCGGGGCTTTTTATTGTTGGGTGCTGTTCACGATGTTGAAGCTCAAACTCCACGACATCATCAGGCAAACCCCACTACTGCGTCATTTGAAACGCCGCTCTACACCCTTCTCGACCAGAATCTTCGCCGAGATCTCTTCCACCGAAAAATGCGTGGAATTGATATTGGGAATGTTCTCACGGCGGAACAGGCTCTCGACTTCTCGCACCTCGAATTCGCACTGGGCAAAGCTCGAATAACGGCTATTGGGCTTGCGCTCGTGGCGAATGGCGGTCAGCCGGTCGGGGTCGATGGTCAGGCCGAACAGCTTGCTGTGGTGCTTTTTCAATACCGCCGGCAGTTGCAGGCGCTCCATGTCGTCTTCGGTCAACGGGTAATTGGCCGCGCGGATGCCGAACTGCATGGCCATGTACAGGCACGTCGGCGTCTTGCCGCAACGGGACACACCCACCAGGATCAGGTCAGCCTTGTCGTAGTAATGGGTGCGGGCGCCGTCATCGTTGTCCAGGGCGAAGTTCACCGCCTCGATGCGCTCCATGTAGTTGGAGTTGCCACCAATGGAGTGGGATTTGCCCACCGAATACGAGGAATGGGCGGTCAGCTCCTGCTCCAGCGGTGACAGGAACGAGGAGAAGATGTCGATCATGAACCCATTGGAGGTGGCCAGGATCTCGCGGATGTCCTGATTGACGATGGTGTCGAAGATGATCGGCCGCATGCCGTCGCGCTCGGCGGCCGCATTGATCTGCTGGACCATGTTGCGCGCTTTTTCAGGGGAGTCGATGTAGGGCCGGGTGAATTTACTGAAAGGAATGCTCTCGAACTGCGCGAGCAGGCTCTGGCCCAGGGTCTCGGCAGTGATGCCGGTGCCGTCGGAGATGAAGAACGCGGTTCGTTTCATTTGCGATCGGGGCCTTAGTGATGATGACGTTTCTTGATTATGATAAGTTCGCTTTGCCGAATGCGGCTGTCGGCATTCTCACTTATTTTCCAGGTACAGGCCACATGCGTCCGGCCCAGTCAAGAAGACAGGCGGGCGCCGTTGAGCTTTTCCAATACAGCTAGTGGAGAGATCACCTTGGTAGAGTACGTAGTTTCCCTCGAAAAGCTCGGCGTCCATGATGTAGAGCATGTGGGGGGCAAGAACGCATCCCTGGGCGAGATGATCAGCAATCTTGCCGGTGCCGGCGTGTCCGTGCCGGGCGGCTTTGCCACTACGGCTCAGGCGTACCGTGATTTCCTCGAGCAAAGTGGGCTCAACGACCGCATCCATGAGGCGCTCGACGCCCTGGACGTGGACGATGTCAACGCCCTGGCCAAGACCGGCGCGCAGATTCGCCAGTGGGTGATGGAAGCCGAGTTCCCGGCGCGTCTGGACGCCGAGATCCGCACCGCTTTCGCCGAAATGGCCAATGGCAACGACAACATGGCCGTGGCCGTGCGCTCTTCGGCCACCGCCGAAGACCTGCCGGACGCCTCGTTCGCCGGCCAGCAGGAAACCTTCCTCAACATCCGCGGCGTGGACAACGTGATCCGTGCGGCGAAGGAAGTGTTCGCCTCGCTGTTCAACGACCGTGCCATCTCCTACCGTGTGCACCAGGGCTTCGACCACAAGCTGGTCGCCCTGTCGGCCGGTGTGCAGCGCATGGTTCGCTCCGAAACTGGTACTGCCGGCGTCATGTTCACCCTCGACACCGAGTCGGGTTTCCGTGATGTCGTGTTCATCACCGGTGCCTACGGACTGGGTGAAACCGTGGTCCAGGGTGCAGTCAACCCCGATGAATTCTACGTGCACAAGCACACCCTGCAAGCCGGCCGCCCCGCCATCCTGCGCCGTAACCTGGGCAGCAAGGCGATCAAGATGGTCTATGGCGAAGAAGCCAAGGCCGGTCGTTCGGTCAAGACGGTCGAAGTCGATCGCGCCGAGCGTGCCCGCTTCTGCCTGACCGACGAGGAGGTTAACGAACTGGCCAAGCAGGCGATGATCATCGAGCAGCATTACCAGCGCCCGATGGACATCGAGTGGGCCAAGGACGGTGACGATGGCAGGCTGTACATCGTCCAGGCCCGCCCTGAAACGGTGAAGAGCCGCGCCAGCGCCAACGTCATGGAGCGTTACCTGCTCAAGGAAAAAGGCACGGTGCTGGTCGAGGGCCGCGCCATCGGCCAGCGCATAGGCGCCGGCAAGGTCCGCGTGATCAACGACGTGTCCGAGATGGACAAGGTGCAGCCAGGCGACGTGCTGGTCTCGGACATGACCGACCCGGACTGGGAGCCGGTCATGAAACGTGCCAGCGCCATCGTCACCAACCGTGGCGGGCGCACCTGCCATGCGGCCATCATCGCTCGTGAGCTGGGTATCCCGGCGGTTGTCGGTTGCGGCAACGCTACCCAGATTCTCAAGGATGGCCAGGGCGTGACCGTCTCCTGCGCCGAAGGCGATACAGGCTTCATCTTCGAGGGTGAACTGGGCTTCGACATCAAGCAGAACTCGGTGGACGCCATGCCCGAGCTGCCGTTCAAGATCATGATGAACGTCGGCAACCCGGACCGCGCCTTCGACTTCGCCCAGTTGCCCAACGCCGGTGTAGGCTTGGCGCGCCTGGAATTCATCATCAATCGCATGATTGGCGTGCACCCCAAGGCTTTGCTCAACTACGCTGGCCTGCCGGCCGACCTGAAGGACAGCGTCGACAAGCGCATCGCTGGCTACGACGACCCAGTCGGCTTCTACGTGGAGAAGCTGGTCGAAGGCATCAGCACCCTGGCAGCGGCGTTCTATCCCAAGAAAGTGATCGTGCGCCTGTCGGACTTCAAGTCCAATGAGTACGCCAACCTGATCGGCGGCAAGCTGTACGAGCCGGAAGAAGAAAACCCGATGCTGGGCTTCCGTGGGGCCTCGCGCTACATCAGCGAGGCGTTCCGTGATTGTTTCGAGCTCGAATGCCGCGCCCTCAAGCGCGTGCGTAACGAAATGGGCCTGACCAACGTCGAAATCATGGTGCCGTTCGTGCGTACCCTCGGTGAGGCCAGCCAAGTCGTCGACCTGCTGGCTGAAAACGGCCTGGCCCGTGGCGACAACGGTCTGCGCGTCATCATGATGTGCGAACTGCCGTCCAACGCCATCCTGGCCGACGAGTTCCTCGAATACTTCGACGGTTTCTCGATCGGGTCGAACGACCTGACTCAGCTGACGTTGGGTCTGGACCGTGATTCGGGCATCATTGCCCACCTGTTCGATGAGCGAAATCCTGCGGTCAAGAAGCTGCTGGCCAACGCCATCGCAGCGTGCAACAAGGCCGGCAAGTACATCGGCATTTGCGGTCAGGGCCCTTCGGATCACCCAGACCTGGCCAAATGGCTGATGGAGCAGGGCATCGACAGCGTGTCGCTGAACCCGGACTCGGTGCTTGAAACCTGGTTCTACCTGGCCGAAGGCCAAAGCGCGACCTGATACCGAAAGATGCGAGGGGCGTCTGGCGCACCTCGCCTGGTTTTTTCCAGGGCGAGTTCCAGCAATGGATTTCGCCCTTTTTTGTGCGACAAGCAACCGACCTATGCAAAGCAGCAGTACATTATTTCCCGTCGCCTTGCTCAGTGCCGAGCGCCGCGGCGACCTCAGTGAAGATGTCTATCGCATCAAGGCCGGCCTGGGGCCCGATCCCAGCGTGGAGCTGGCCGTGACTCGCCTGGGCCTGGCTGATCAGAGCAGCGCCCAGGGTATCCCGGTCATCCTGCTGCATGGCAGCTTTTCCAATCGGCGTTTCTGGTATTCACCCAAGGGGGGTGGCCTCGGGGCGTACCTGGCCCGGGCCGGCTTCGATGTGTGGATTCCCGAAATGCGTGGGCACGGGTTGTCGCCGCGCAATCGGGATTGGGCACAGAACACGGTGGCTGCCTATGCGCGTGATGACGTGCCGGCCATCGGTGCCTTCGTGCATGAGAAAGCAGGCAGGGCGCCCCTGTGGATCGGGCATTCGTTGGGCGGCACCACGCTGGCGGTCGCCCTGGGTAGCGGCGCATTGGCTGTGCAGCATGTAGCGGGCGTGGCGCTGTTCGGTTCCCAGGTAAGCCGCAGCTACTGGCCGTTGAAAGTGCCTCCGGTGGTGTGGGGTGTGCGCTGGCTGCTTCGCCGCTGGGGGCACCTGTCTGGCGCGCGCTTTGGGCGCGGCCCAGAGGATGAACCCGTCGGCCTTGCCTTTGAACACATGCGCTGGCACGGCTTGTTTGGGCGTTTTGGCGACAAGCAGGGTGATTGGTGGGCAGGCCTTGCGCAAGTCGACGTGCCGACGCTTGCCGTGGCCGCCGCGGCCGACCCGCAGAGCCCACCGTGGGCCTGCCGCATGTTGTTCGAGCAATTCGGGGGTGCACGCAAGCAGTTCCTCTGCCTTGGGCCTGCGGCGGGCTTCGATGCCTTTGGCCATGCGGACATGCTGGCCAGCCAGGCTGCCCACGTGCAGGTATGGCCGCTGGTAGAACGCTGGCTACGTGAGCCCGGGTTGCCGGTGCATGCCTCCATCGAGGCCTTGGCGCTTGTGCCAGCTGTTTGAAAGGCGCTGACCGAGCGGTCTCGGGTGACTGCGGTGTGCTCCAAGGTGTAGCCTTGGCCCACAATCGCTTTCGTTGTGACTGACAGGAGCTTGCCATGCAGCATTACGTAACGCCCGACCTGTGTGACGCCTACCCGGACCTCGTGCAGGTGCTGGAGCCGATGTTCAGCAACTTTGGTGGCCGTGATTCGTTCGGCGGCCAGATCGTCACCATCAAGTGCTTCGAGGACAACTCGCTCGTGCGTGAGCAGGTCGAGCTCGATGGCCGGGGCAAGGTGTTGGTAGTCGACGGCGGCGGTTCGCTGCGTCGCGCCCTGTTGGGCGACATGCTCGCCGAGAAAGCGGCTAAAAACGGCTGGGAAGGCTTGGTGATCTACGGCTGCGTACGCGACGTCGATGCACTGATCCAGACCAACGTAGGTGTACAGGCGCTGGCCAGTCACCCGCTCAAGACCGACAAGCGTGGCATTGGCGACCTGAACGTCGTGGTGAACTTCGCGGGCGTTACCTTCAGGCCCGGTGAATACGTCTACGCCGACAACAACGGCGTGCTGGTCTCGCCAAGCCCGCTGCAGATGCCGGAGTGACGCGCCGCAGGCGCTGATGGAGCTTTGATGTTCGAGGAAGACAACGCGCAGTGGGGGCTGGTGCATGCCCTGGTGCTCGACGGCAAGGGCGGGGCACGCGCCATCGCCCGTACCGAGCTGGGCGACTTGCAACTGCAGCCTGAGCAAAGCCTCTGGTTGCACTGGGATCGCAGTCATCCCCAAACCCGGTCTTGGCTGCTGAGCGAAAGTGGTCTCAGTGAATTCGCCTGTGAGCTGTTGCTTGAAGAGAACACGCGGCCGCGCTTGCTGCCGATGGCCGACGAGCAATTGTTGCTCTTTTTGCGCGGGGTCAACCTCAACCCTGGCGCCGAGCCTGAAGACATGGTTTCGGTACGCATCTTCGCCCAGGCCCAGCGCGTGATTTCGCTGCGCTTGCGCCCGCTCAGGGCCAGCGACGAAATCCTGCTGCAGCTGGAGCAGGGCAGGGGGCCCAAGACCGCTTCCGAGCTGCTGTTGCTGATGGGCGAGCTGCTGACCGAGAAAGTCCAGGGATTAGTCAGCGACCTGTCCGAGCTGGTCGATGTTGAAGAAGAAAAGGTAGAGGCTGACGAGCGGCACCAGCCTGATCAGGGCAGCTTGCAACAGATCCGCCGCCGCGCGGCCGGGCTGCGACGCTTTTTGGCCCCGCAGCGCGACATCTATGCACATCTTTCACGCAGCAAGTGGAGCTGGTTTGCCGAGGTCGACGCCGATTACTGGAACGAGCTGAACAACAGCCTGATCCGCTACCTCGAGGAGCTCGAACTCACCCGCGAACGTGCGGCATTGGTGCTCGAGAGCGAAGACCGCCGCCGCAGCGAACGCATGAACCGCACCATGTACCGGTTCGGCATCATTACCTGCATCTTTTTGCCAATGAGCTTCATCACCGGGTTGCTGGGCATTAACGTGGGTGGCATTCCTGGGGCGCAGAACCCTTATGGGTTTCTCCTGGCGTGCCTGGTGGTAGTAGGGCTGGCAGCAGGGCAATGGTGGTTGTTCCGGCGCTTGCAGTGGGTGTAGCCACCGGCGCGCCGGCAGCCTGGTCGACGCAAGGTGTGACCCGTCGCCAAGCCGTCTCGTCTCTTGCTGATACTACGCGAGGTGCCCATGCACGATCCGTTTGAACAATCCCTGCGTGACCTGCTCAAGGCATCCCCGTCCGGCAATGACCGCCATGACCAGGATGATGCCGCCTGCCTGGGTCGCGTGCTCAAGACCGCCAACCGCCAGGTTGGCGCCGGTGATCTGTTCAGCTTGCTTGGCCGTTGGAGCCAGGCGCTGATGATTGCCATCAACAATGGCTCGGCGCACGTCGCGCCGGTGCGTAGACATTCTTCCCGCAACGCTGCCGCTGGCAGCAAAGCTGATAAGGCCGACTGAATATGGAACTCGATCTCTGGACCCAGAGCCTGGTCACCGCCATGACCGCCCTATGGACCAAGGTGGCGAACTTCATCCCCAACCTGTTCGGCGCGTTAGTCGTGGTGCTGCTGGGCTTCGTGGTAGCCAAACTGCTCGATACCTTGCTCTCCAAACTGCTGGCCAAGCTTGGCCTCGATCGCCTGATGGCTGGTACGGGTCTGACCAAGATGCTGGGCCGGGTTGGCATTCAGGTACCGATTTCTACGCTGATCGGCAAGATCGTCTACTGGTTCGTGCTGCTGATCTTCCTGGTGTCGGCCGCCGAGTCGCTGGGCCTGGAGCGCGTCTCCGCCACGCTCGACATGCTGGCCTTGTACCTGCCCAAGGTATTCGGTGCCGCGTTGATATTGCTCGCGGGCGTTCTTCTGGCGCAGGTGGCCAACGGCCTGGTGCGCGGCGCCGCCGAAGGCGTAGGGCTTGAGTACGCCGCAGGGCTTGGACGCATCGTTCAGGGCCTGGTGATCATCATCAGCATTTCAGTGGCAATCAGCCAGCTGGAGGTCAAGACCGACCTGCTCAACCATGTGATCGTCATCGGCCTGATTACCGTTGGTCTGGCCGTTGCGCTGGCCATGGGCCTGGGTAGCCGCGAAATCGCTGGTCAGATCCTGGCCGGCATCTATGTCCGCGAGTTGTTCCAGGTGGGCCAGCAGGTGCGCATTGGCGAGGTCGAAGGGCATATCGAGGAGATCGGCACGGTCAAGACGGTGATCCTCACCGACGATGACGAGCTGGTTTCCCTGTCCAACCGGGAATTGCTCGAGCAGCGGGTCAATAGCCGCTGACCGAACAAAGCTGTTAATGTATGCCGCCGCAAAAAACGGCCCTCCGGGCACTTGCGGCGACATTGACCTGACTGTCGGCCAGATCCGTTTTGAATAAAGTTCCCACGCCGCCCATGCGCTACGACCCCCGCGAACTCACCGACGAAGAGTTGGTGGCGCGCTCGCATGAGGAGCTGTACCACGTCACTCGCGCGTATGAGGAGCTCATGCGTCGCTACCAGCGAACCCTGTTCAACGTGTGTGCACGTTATTTGGGGAACGACCGGGACGCGGACGATGTCTGTCAGGAAGTGATGTTGAAAGTGCTCTATGGCCTGAAGAATTTCGAGGGAAAATCCAAATTCAAGACCTGGCTTTACAGCATCACCTACAATGAATGCATCACCCAGTACCGCAAGGAGCGCCGCAAGCGCAGGTTGATGGATGCCCTGAGCCTGGACCCCGTCGAAGAGGCGTCCGAGGACAAGGCACCCAAGGCTGAAGAAAAGGGCGGGCTGGACAAGTGGCTGGTCCATGTGAACCCGATCGATCGGGAAATCCTGGTGCTGCGATTCGTCGCCGAACTGGAGTTTCAGGAGATCGCGGACATCATGCACATGGGGCTCAGCGCGACGAAAATGCGTTACAAGCGTGCGCTTGACAAGCTTCGGGAGAAATTTGCCGGTCTCGATGAAACTTAACGACCAGCAAATATCTCTAACGAACCGGCGAGTTCTGCTAGACTCGCCGACGAGTTGTCCCCCCGGTTTTGGTGGGACTGCTTAACTATCACCAGATGGGGATTTAACGGATGAAACTGAAAAACACCTTGGGCTTGGCCATTGGTTCGCTCGTAGCCGCCACCTCGATTGGCGCTATGGCACAAGGCCAAGGCGCCGTCGAAACTGAAATCTTCTACAAGAAAGAATTCTTCGACAGCCAGCGCGACTTCAAAAACGACGGTAACCTGTTCGGCGGCTCCATTGGTTACTTCCTGACCGACGACGTTGAACTGCGTCTGGGCTACGACGAAGTCCACAACGCTCGTGGCGACGACGGCAAGAACATCAAGGGCTCCAACACTGCCCTGGACGCCGTTTACCACTTCAACAACCCGTACGACGCCATCCGTCCGTACGTTTCCGCTGGTTTCTCGCACCAGTCGATCGGCCAGACCGGCCGCGGTGGTCGTAACCATTCCACCTTCGCCAACGTTGGCGCTGGCGCCAAGTGGTACATCACTGACATGTTCTACGCCCGTGCCGGCGTTGAAGCTCAGTACAACATCGACCAGGGCGACACCGAGTGGGCTCCAAGCGTTGGTGTTGGTCTGAACTTCGGCGGTAGCCCGAAGAACCAGGCTGCTCCTGCACCTGCTCCAGTTGCTGAAGTCTGCTCCGACTCCGACAACGACGGCGTTTGCGACAACGTTGACAAGTGCCCAGACACCCCGGCTAACGTCACTGTTGACGCCGACGGCTGCCCGGCTGTTGCCGAAGTCGTTCGCGTTGAGCTGGACGTCAAGTTCGACTTCGACAAGTCGGTCGTCAAGCCAAACAGCTACGGCGACATCAAGAACCTGGCTGACTTCATGAAGCAGTACCCACAGACCACCACCGTGGTTGAAGGTCACACTGACTCAGTAGGTCCAGACGCTTACAACCAGAAGCTGTCCGAGCGTCGTGCTAACGCTGTCAAGCAGGTTCTGACCCAGCAGTACGGCGTAGAATCCAGCCGTGTTGACTCGGTTGGCTACGGCGAAACCCGTCCGGTTGCCGACAACGCCACCGAAGAAGGCCGTGCTATCAACCGTCGCGTTGAAGCTCAGGTAGAAGCCCAGGCCAAGTAATTGGTTTGAAGCTTCATGAAAAACCCGGCCTCGGCCGGGTTTTTCTTTGCCTGCCTGACAGCACGTGATGTCAGCAGGCAAGCACTGGTATAAGGCCCAACCAAGGCAGTGTTTGCCTGCTACACATTTGTCTAAACGTTCACCTGCAGCAAACCTGCAGGCCAACATCGGGCTGTCCTGTCCCGTCAGCGATGGCTATAATCGCCCCCTCACTCACCCCGAGTCTTGTCTGCCCATGTATAACCTGGCCCGCCAGCTGCTGTTCAAACTGTCACCGGAAACTTCTCATGATCTGTCGTTGGACCTGATCGGTGCCGGCGGCCGACTTGGCGTGAATGGCAAGCTGTGCAAGCGCCCGGCCTCATTGCCGGTCAAGGTCATGGGCCTTGATTTTGCCAATCCGGTAGGTCTGGCGGCCGGCCTGGACAAGAACGGTACGGCCATTGACGGCTTCGCCCAGCTGGGTTTCGGGTTCGTCGAGATCGGCACCGTTACGCCTCGCCCGCAACCGGGCAACCCCAAACCGCGCCTGTTCCGCTTGCCAGAGGCAACTGCCATCATCAACCGCATGGGTTTCAATAATCTGGGTGTTGATCATCTGCTGGGCCGTGTTCGCGCTGCACGTTATACGGGTGTGCTGGGTATCAATATTGGCAAGAACTTCGATACCCCCGTCGAGCGTGCGGTGGACGACTACCTGATCTGCCTGGACAAAGTCTACAGCGCGGCCAGCTATGTCACGGTCAATGTCAGCTCTCCAAACACACCGGGGCTGCGCAGCCTGCAGTTCGGGGATTCGCTCAAGCAATTGCTCGATGCCTTGGCAGAACGGCGGGCGCAGCTGAGCATGCGTCATGGCCGGCACGTTCCCTTGGCCATCAAGATTGCCCCTGACATGAGCGATGAAGAAACGGCACTGGTAGCCGCTGCGCTTGTGGAGTCAGGCATGGACGCGGTCATCGCGACCAATACCACGCTCGGGCGTGAGGGCGTGGAGGCGCTGCCCTATGGCGGCGAAGCGGGCGGACTCTCAGGTGCGCCAGTGCGCCAGAAAAGCACGCGTATCGTCCAGGTATTGGCCGGTGAAATGGGCGGCAAGCTGCCGATCATCGCAGCTGGGGGCATCACGGAAGGAAAGCATGCGGCGGAAAAAATCGCCGCAGGTGCGAGCTTGGTGCAGATTTACTCAGGCTTCATCTACAAAGGGCCGGCACTCATTCGTGAAGCCGTGGACGCCATCGCCGCCATGCCCAAGCGGTAAGCCCACCCATAAAAAAGGGCCCCTTGACGGGGCCCTTGGGCCTCAGCCCGCCGCCCTGGTGGGGCGTGCCTGGTAAATCGGATGAATGTCCTCTATCAGCCTACGGCGTGATTTTCGTTGAGCCTGTGGATACCGGCGGTGCCAGTCATACCGTCCCAGTTGTCACCACGGCCCTCCCGCCAGCCGTTGATCCAGGCTTGACGAACAGATGGCAGGGTAAAGGGGCAAAGCTCCCGGGATTTGCCGGTGACTCCATATTGGTAGCCACGTGAAAAAGCTCTTTCCAACGGATCACGCTTAAGTCTTCTCATAGGGTGTTGCCCTCACTTGTTGACTGTAATGTCCCGTCGGCCTCCTTGAGGCCGGGCAGAATCGTTCTGCCGGTGTGGGCTCGCTGCCGGCGTCGCGAGCCTGAAGTGCCGCTTCGTTGCGATGCGGCCTGTACTCAGTTCTAACCAATGCGGGTGACGGTGGGAATGATCGATTTGTCATAAGCACGTAACCTTTCCAAGGGTCAGGGGATAAGTAAATAAATGCGACTCATCCTTATTCCCGCTGTAAGCCCGCAGAATCAAGGTTTCGTCGAAGTTTGACGCCAGTTTGCCATCGCCCTTGCGAGGGGTTTGAAATAGCTCGAAATGCGACGAAGGGTCACATCGGCCCCGGCTTCGCAAGAATTTTATGTACTGCTCGATGATCTAAGCTGTCTGTGCCGTCAGGCAGAGATGGGTAAGTCGGGCGGCCCGGTCATTGCGCCTCCGCAAGGGGCAGATGGCCACTTGCACACCTGTTGGAAAGGCGTGCAGGTAAACAGGGCGTTGCGATGCGTCGCAGCGCCAGTCTAATAGCCCTAATGTGCTGGATAACTCATGTCGGACCGTTTCGAACTCTACCTCACTTGTCCCAAAGGCCTTGAAAGCCTGCTTGCAGAAGAGGCCCGCAGCCTTGGTCTGGACGAGGTCCGTGAACACACCTCGGCCATCCGCGGGGCTGCCGACATGGAGACGGCATACCGCTTGTGCCTGTGGTCTCGGTTGGCAAACCGCGTATTGCTGGTGCTCAAGCGTTTTTCCATGAAAAACGCCGACGACCTGTATGACGGTGTCAACGCCGTGGAGTGGGCTGATCACCTGGCCGCCGATGGTACCCTGGCAGTTGAGTTCAGCGGTCATGGGTCGGGGATCGACAATACCCATTTCGGCGCCCTCAAGGTCAAGGATGCCATTGTCGACAAACTGCGCAACCGTGACGGGCTACGCCCGTCGGTGGAGAAGATCGACCCGGATGTGCGCGTCCACCTGCGCCTTGACCGGGGCGAAGCGATCCTGTCGCTGGACCTTTCCGGCCATAGTCTGCATCAGCGGGGTTATCGCCTGCAGCAAGGTGCAGCACCGCTCAAGGAAAACCTCGCCGCCGCGGTGTTGATTCGCTCCGGCTGGCCACGCATCGCGGCCCAGGGCGGCGCCCTGGCTGACCCCATGTGTGGTGTCGGCACCTTCCTGGTCGAGGCGGCCATGATCGCCGCGGACATCGCTCCCAATCTCAAGCGTGAGCGTTGGGGGTTCACGGCGTGGCTGGGCCATGTGCCCGCGCTCTGGCGCAAGGTGCATGAACAGGCGCAGGCGCGCGCCGAAGCTGGCCTGGCCAAACCTGCATTGTGGATCCGCGGCTATGAAGCCGATCCGCGCTTGATCCAGCCAGGGCGCAACAACGTCGAGCGCGCAGGCCTGAGCGATTGGGTGAAGATCTATCAAGGCGAAGTGAGCACATTCGAGCCGCGCCCGGACCAGAACCAGAAAGGCTTGGTCATCAGCAACCCCCCCTACGGGGAGCGCCTGGGTGACGAAGCCAGCCTGCTTTACCTTTACCAGAACCTTGGCGAACGCCTGCGTCAGGCATGCATGGGTTGGGAAGCTGCCGTCTTTACCGGCGCTGCGCAGCTGGGCAAGCGCATGGGCCTGCGTAGCCACAAGCAGTACGCATTCTGGAACGGTGCGCTGCCCTGCAAACTGCTGTTGTTCAAGGTCCAGCCGGACCAGTTCGTCACCGGCGAGCGCCGGACCGAACAGGCGCAAGCCCCGCAAGCACACGAGCCGGCGCCATTGGCCAGCGAACCTGCACGCCTGTCCGAGGGTGCGCAGATGTTCGCTAACCGCCTGCAGAAAAACCTTCGGCAACTGGGCAAGTGGGCTCGCCGCGAACAGGTCAGCTGTTACCGTCTGTACGATGCGGATATGCCCGAATACGCCCTGGCTGTAGACGTGTATCAGGACTGGGTGCACGTGCAGGAATACGCGGCACCGCGTTCGATCGACCCCGACAAGGCACAGGGTCGTCTGCTCGACGCGCTGGCAGCCATCCCCCAGGCCCTTGGTATTTCGCCACAACGCGTAGTGCTCAAGCGCCGGGAGCGTCAAAGCGGAACCCGCCAGTACGAGCGCCAGGGCACGGAAGGTCGTTTTCAGGAAGTGTCGGAAGCTGGGGTCAGGCTGCTGGTCAATCTTACCGACTACCTCGACACCGGCCTGTTTCTGGACCATCGGCCGATGCGCGTACGCATTCAGCGTGAGGCGGCCGGCAAGCGTTTCCTGAACTTGTTCTGCTATACCGCGACGGCGACTGTACATGCCGCCAAAGGCGGGGCGCGCAGCACCACCAGTGTCGACCTGTCGAAAACCTATCTGGACTGGGCGCGGCGCAACTTGGCGCTCAACGGCTTTTCAGAGCGCAATCGTCTGGAGCAGGGCGATGTCATGGCGTGGTTGGAGGCCGAACGTGAAAGCTACGACCTGATCTTCATCGACCCGCCCACGTTCTCCAACTCCAAGCGCATGGAAGGTGTGTTCGACGTCCAGCGCGACCACGTTCAGTTGCTGGACTTGGCGATGGCGCGTCTGGCCCCAGGTGGCGTGCTGTATTTTTCCAACAACTTCCGCAAGTTTCAGCTCGACGAGCACCTGTCTGCTCGTTACGCCGTCGAGGAAATCACCGCCCAGACGCTTGACCCGGACTTCGCCCGCAACAACCGCATCCACCGTGCTTGGAAGCTGCAGTTGCGTTGATGCGCCGTTGCCTGTGCCCTTGCAGGGCACAGGCCGTGCAGGTCACTTGGCGGCTGTACTGGCGCCTGCGCTGGGCTGGCGGTAGAGGTCCAGCAGCACCTGGTCAAGCACTTGAGAGGCGCCCCACGGTTTGGGGTCGTTGAGGATAGCAGCCACTGCCCAGGTATGGCCGTTGCTGTCACGGCTGAAACCCGCAATTGCCCGTACGGTGTTGAGCGTACCGGTCTTGATGTGGCCCTCACCGGTCATGGCGGTTCGCTTGAGCCGTTTGCGCATGGTGCCATCCATACCCACCAGTGGCAGCGAGCTCATGAACTCGGCAGCGTAAGGGCTTTTCCAGGCCGCTTGCAGCATGGCTGCCATCTCACGAGTGCTCACGCGCTCGGCTCGGGATAGGCCTGAGCCGTTTTCCATCACCAGATGCGGTGCAGTGATGCCTTTCTTGGCCAGCCACTGGCGCACGACACGCTGCGCGGCACGGGCGTCATCGCCATCGGCATCGGTCCGGAACTGGGCACCCAGGCTCAGGAACAGCTGCTGAGCCATGGTGTTGTTGCTGTACTTGTTGATGTCACGGATGATTTCGACCAAGTCCGGTGAGAATGCACGCGCAAGCAACCGGGCGCTTTTGGGCACGTTTTCGATGCGATCGGCACCTTGGATGGTACCCCCCAGCTCGCTCCAGATGGCACGTACCGCACCGGCGGCATAGGTCGGGTGATCGAGCAGCGAGAGGTAGGTCTGGGAGTTGCAGCCATCGCCCAGTTGACCACTGACAGTCACGGTGATGCCGTCCGGCTGTGGCACGGGGTTGTAGCGCACGTCGCCGGCGCAGTTCTTGCTGTTGATAGCCTTGACCTGATTGTCTATGCGAATGCTGGCAATCGGTGGCTCCACGGCAACGCTGACCCTGCCGCCATCGTTGCGCGCCACGAAGCGCAAGGCCTTGAGATTGACCAGCAATGCGTCAGGCTTCACCAGGAACGGCTTGTTCTGATCACCCCCGTCGTCATTGAATTGCGGAAGATTGGGCTGCACGAAATGGCTGCGGTCGAGCACCAGGTCACCTGTAATGGTGCGCACACCGTTGGCGCGCAGGTCACGCATCAGCAACCACAGCTTTTCCATGTTCAGCTTCGGATCGCCCCCACCTTTGAGATAGAGGTTGCCGTTGAGTACACCGTTGCTGAGCGTGCCGTCGGTGAAGAACTCGGTTTTCCACTGGTAGGTCGGCCCCAGCAGCTCCAGGGCAGCATAGGTGGTGACCAACTTCATGGTCGAGGCAGGGTTCACGGACACGTCGGCGTTGAACACCGTGGCTGTGCCGGGGCCATCCAAGGGCAGCATCACCAATGACAATGCCGTGTCTTGTAGCTTATTGGCCTTGAGTGCCTGCTGCACCTTGGGTGGAAGGCTGGTATTGACCGCAGCGGCCTGGCTGGTCAGGGCCAAAGGCAGCAACAGGCCGGCGAGTAGGATGGGGCGGAGCGTCTTGATCATGATCAACGGATACCCTGCAAAGAGGAGAAAGGGCATTGGGGCTGTAGAGGAATGATGGCCCCAGAACGAATGCACACGCATTATGCCCCAAGCCCCCCGGGGTTGCGCCAGTTCGATGCACATGGGTTTCACATCGGACCGCTACGGTGAGTTTGTTCTGCACTGCGGCTTGTGCGCAGACCCGAAAGTAAAAAGGCCACCCCTGGGGGTGGCCTTCTGCGAACGAACCCGACAGAGATTACTCTGCCTTGTTGATCGGCTTTTCCGGGTACCAGGCGTCGAGCAGTGGGCTGACTTCGACCTTGGTCAGTTCGCTGCGGCCTTTGAGCCAGCTTTCGACGGCAGCGCGCTGCTCTTCGGTGACCGAGCCACGTTTGACCGAGCACACCAGGCCGTAATCGTCACCGCCGACATAGTCGAGGCCGTTGGCATCCATGGCTTCGGCAAGGAACGCGTCGAGGAATGCATCGATTGCCTGGTCATCCAGATCCTCTTTGAATTCCAGGTTCAGCTCGAAGCCCAATTCCTGAAACTCGTCGACACACAGCTTCTTGCGCAGACGACGGGAGCGGTTTGTGGCCATGAAACAATCCTCTTAGGTAATAACGCCGCGCAGTCTATCAGTTAACACGCCCGGTTGCCCGCCTACGTGCACGTGGTTGTCGACAAGTCCAGCGTCAGCGCTCGGTGCACACGGCGCATGTGCCTGGCCAGGGCTTGTCGTCGCACTCGCACTTGGGCAGGGGTGAGGTCCTCACTTTCAAGGGCGGCGCAGGCCCGCATCAGCGCTGCCGCTTCCAGCATGCGTGCTGCGCTCAGAATTTTGTGCGCTTGGGCGGCGATGGCTTGTTGATCTTGATCAGGCTTCAGGTCCATCAAGAGCGTGAAGTCTGTCTCCAGGCTTTGTTGCAGCGTCTGGAGGAATCGCACATGATCAGCCGGGTCATGCCCGACCACCGCGCTGAGTCCATCCAGGCAATAGGGTTTGCGTCGGTTCTTTTTTCGGCGCTGCATGTTCACTGCTGCAAGGTGCTGACTCAGGGTGCTGAGGCTGATGGGCTTGAGCAGGCAATCGTCCATGCCAGAGTCAAGGCATTTGCGCCGTACCTCGGGTTGTGCGTTGGCGGTATAGCCCAGGATCGTGCAGCGTCTGCGTCCTGTTCGTTGCTCTTCGGCACGTACCGCAGTCGCCAATTGGTAGCCGTTCATGTGGGGCATGTTGCAATCGAGCACCAGCACATCGAAGTCGCCTGCACGCCATGTCGTCAGGCCTTCGCGACCGTCCTCGGCCGTCGCGTGCTGCAGCCCGAGGTAACCGAGCTGCTGCGCCATCAGTTGCAGGTTAGCAGGGTGATCGTCGATCACCAGCACGTTGAGGTGGGGGTCGGGTGTCTGTAAGCGCTCGGCAGCCGGTACCGGTGCCGATTGCACTGCAGTGTCGGCCTGTTGCAGCGGCATCTTCACCCGGACTTGTGTGCCCAGGCCTTCCAGGCTCTTGATACTGAGGTCGGCCCCCATCATTTCGCAGAGTGTTCGACAGATGGTAAGACCCAGCCCGGTGCCCGCGCGTGCGCCCTGGCTGTGCGGGTTAGCCTGAACGAACGGACGGAATAGCCGTTCCATGTCGTCCGGGTGGATACCGATGCCGCTGTCGCGCACCTCCATGTCCAACAGCGAGCTGGCGCTGTCTTCGTTCTGTAGTAGCTTGGCGTGGATGCGTACCTGCCCGTGCTCGGTGAACTTGATGGCATTGCTCACCAGGTTGGACAGCACTTGCTTGAAACGCAAGGGGTCCAGCAGGACATGACAACGTGCCGCGGGCTCGATGATGACTTCCAGCGCCAACCCTTTCTGCCTGGCCTGGCCCTCGAATATACGCCCTACCGACTCGAGCAATTCAGCCAGGTCGACCACTTCAGGGACCAGCGTGAGGTGCCCTGACTCTATGCGCACGATGTCCAGGATATCGCCAATCAAGCCAAGCAGGTCCTTGGCCGAATGGTGGGCCAGCTGAAGGGCGCCGCGATCGACCTGGCCCTGCTCGGCGCGCTTGACGGCGAGTTCGAGCATGCCGATGACTGCGTTCATGGGCGTGCGGATTTCATGACTGATGGTGGCCAGGAACGTGCTCTTGGCCCGGTTGGCGTCATCGGCCTGCTGCTTGGCTTGACGCAACTCGTTGACCAGCTGGCGGCGGTCGCTGATATCGATCCATCCGCCAATGATGCCCTGTACCTCGCCCAACGAATCCCGGTAGGGCAGGATCCAGTGGTAGATGGTGATTTCCCGGCCCTTGATGCGCAAGGGACGGTCCATGATCAACGGCGTACCAGCCGCCATCACCTTGGCGTAGTCGTTCTGGATTTGTCGGGTCTGTTCGCAGTCGGCAAACAGGCTGCTCTCCAGTTGCTTGCCCAGGACCTCCTCGGCGCTGGCCTGAACCGCTTCGAGGTAGCTGTAGTTGCAGCTTTGCAGGCAGCCTTCTCGATCACGGACGTACATCGGGTGTGGCGTACCGTTGAGCAATGCGCGCATGAATGCCACCTGATCGTTCAGGGCGCGCTCTGCTTGCTGGCGTTGACGGATCTGCAAACGCAGGCGGGCATTCCACAACAGGGCCAACAACAGCAATACCGCCGCACCCAGGGCTACCAATACCGTCAAGCGGCGCAACCCCTCGCCCTTGGCATCTTCGAACAGTGTGAAGCCTCGCCAGCGGTTGTTGATTACCCCCAGCTCTTCAGGTGAAATGCTCGAAAGTGCCTTGTCCAGAATTGAAATGAGGGTTTTGGAGGGGGTGCTGGTGGCCATGGCATAACTGGCAGGTTCGCTGCCCACTGTGGTGCGGATGATCAGGTCGGGATTGCTGGCCAAGGCGTGGTTGGCGTCGATCAGTGTGGTGATGACCGCGTCCACTGCTCCGCTGTTGAGCAGGGCCATGGAGTAGTACGAGCTTTCCGTTTCTATCCAGCCAATTTGCGGGTGATAGCGCGAGAGCATGGTGTCCAGGGCGCTGTAGCGCGTGATTGCGATCCGCTTCCCGCGCAGGTCGTCCAGCGAAGTGGCTGCCGCGTTGCCCTTGTGATTGACCAGCACGTAAGTGCTGTCCAGATATGCCTGACTGATCTGCAGATCGTTCTGGTCGATGCTGCCGCTTGCCAGTGCAGCGATCACATCGGCTCGCCCGTCCTTGACCCGGGCAATCATGTCTGCGATGCCACTGGCCCGTTGCACCTCGAAACGCAAGCCCGTACGCAGGCTGATCAGTTCCAGCAGGTCGGCGGTGATGCCGCGGAAATAGCCCGATTTGTCGAAGTAGGACAATGGCGCCGCCGTACCGTCGACAACGACACGCATGACCGGATGACGCTGCAACCACTGCTCTTCGGTACGCGTCAGTCGAAGCTTGCGGTCGGTCAGAAGCAAATCGCTGCCTGCACTCCAGCGTTTGAATATGCTCGAACGCAGGGCGGGGGACTGACTGTCGAGCGCAGCATTGACCAGCGCGAGCAGTACCGTGTCTTGCTGGCGTAGGGCGAAGCCAAAGCCAAATGCTTCATGGTTGCCAAAGCTGGCCATACGCAGCCTTGGCAGATGGCCGCGGTTGAGTTGATAGTGGGTGGAAATCGTGTCGCCGATGAAGACATCGGCCTGGCCGAACGCCACCGCATTCAAGGCTTCGCTGGATGATCCGAAGGCCAGGACCTTGGCATCGGGATAGACACTGAGTACTTCTTTCCTCGGCAGGTAGTGATACAGCATGCCAAGGCGCATGCCTGCCAGGCCAGTGTCCAGCGCCCGATGTTCGTCCTCTCGCGTGACCAGCACGGGTTGGTCGATGGCGTAGGCGTGCGACAGCACCACGCCTTCATAGTTGGCGTCATAGCCGTTGGCACTGCCCAGCAGGTCGATGTCGCCTTGTTTGAGGGCCTGCAGCGCCGCCTGGCGGCTTGGATAGCGCAGCACGCGCACCGGCAGGTCAAGCGCCTTGCCCAGCAGGCTGGCGTACTCTGCGGTAAGGCCTTGATAGTCGCGCCCCCCACTGCTGATGTCAAAAGGTGGATAATCCGGGGCAGAGGTGCCGAGCACCAGTTCGTGGCGAGCATTCAGCCATTGCTGTTGTTCAGGGGTGATCGCAGGCATGGCGGGCCGTGCGGTGGAGCGAGCCACCAGGGACAGCTGGGACGCGCCTTGCTGCCCGGCGTTCGCCAGGTTGACTGGCAGTGTGGCGACCAGGAGCAGGAGGGCGATAAAACGTGCCATGGAGCCCTCAGACCAGTGCGTTGCGCTTAGCCATGTCGATCAGATCGACCAGCGTGCTGGCTTCGAGTTTGTGCATGAGGCGTTTCTTGTAGGTACTGACCGTCTTGCTGCTTAGAAACATGCCTTTTGCAATCTCCTTGTTGGTTCGCCCTTGTGCGAAAAGTTGAAGAACCATCAATTCCCGATCATTGACTGTACTTAGAAGTTGCAGGTCGGTGTCAACAGGTGCATGAGTCTGCATCGCCTGGCTGGGAAAGTAGTTGTCCCCAGCCAAAACCGCCTTGACCGCGCTGAGTAATTCGCTCAGGTCTTCTTGCTTGCAGACATAGCCCGCTGCCCCTGATTGCATGCAGCGCACTGCGAACAGCGCTGGCGACTGCGCGGTCAGCACAAGGATTTTCTGTGACATCGCCATGGACTGAAACCGTGCCAGTACTTCCAGGCCATCGAGCTTGGGGATGCTGATATCCAGGATGATCAGGTCTGGATTGGTTTCGCGAATCATCTGCATGGCATCCACGCCGTTGTCCGATTCGCCAGCGATTTTGTAATTCTGATTTTCCAGAAGCATGCGCACTGCCAGCCGGATTACCGGATGGTCGTCGACGATGAATATGGAGTACATGTTCTACTTCCCTGCTATCAATGAGGGTGACAGTTGGCACCTTAACCCAGTTGAAAGCGGCAAGTAATGCGGGGGCGGCTCAATAACCGTATATAGGAAATGGCCTACAAATTTAACAAAAACTACTTACGTACGGTTGCATCAACAACCAAAGTCAAACCTTGTTTGTTAGCTGATGTTTATGGTTTGAACTCGGTATCCAAGGTTGGTTGAATTGGATGTAAGTCTTTCCTGATTCAACCGTTTGAAAGCGCAGGCCGACAGATTTTCTACGCATCTTCATGCAGAGCCGGAACGCCCTGTCATCTCCCGTGCCATTTCGCTGGCGTAGCTGTCGGTCATGCCGGCTATGAAATCGATCATTCGCAGGAAAGCCTGATAAAGCGAACCATGGGGGTCGGGGGCATTGTTGCCTAGCAGGTCCAATACCCTACGGCTCTTGAACGAGGGCATGCGCCCCCCATGTTGCTCCAGTGCGGCGCCACAGAAGGTGTTCAACAGGATTTCCAGCGTGGTGTAGGCACCGATCTCGTGAAGCGTCTTGCGCTTGTCCTGAAAAATCTTGTTTCGCGCCATCGCCTTGGCGTGCAGTACGCATCGTTTAGCGGGGCCGTGCATGTGCTCGACAAGATCACCGGTCAAATGGCCGGTGAGCAGTGCATCCTGCTGTTCCACGAAGGCCTGCGCGGCCGCATTGGTCAGGTGTTCGATTGCCTTGCCGCGCAGGATCGCCAACTTGCGGCGCCTCGAGTCACTTGGACCGAGCTGCCTGTAGGTTTCCGGCAGGTCGCTGCCTACCAGATCGAGCAACAGCGCTTCAACTTCAGCGTACTGCAGAAGCTCCATTTCCAGGCCATCTTCCAGGTCGATCAGGCCATAGCAGATGTCATCGGCAGCCTCCATCAAATACACCAGGGGATGCCGTGCCCAGCGCTGATCGTCTACTTGGGGCAAGCCCAGACGAGCTGCAATTTGTTCCAACAGCGGCAATTCGCTCTGGTAACTCCCGAACTTATGCTTTTTGTAGCCCAGGGCATCGGCATGACGCGCGCTCCAGGGGTACTTGAGATAGGTTCCGAGGGTGGCATAGGTCAAGCGGGTGCCCCCATCGAACTGGTGGTATTCCAGCTGCGTCAGTACCCGAAAGCCTTGGGCATTGCCCTCGAAATTGAGGAAGTCGGCACGTTCATCGTCGCGCATGTCGTCCAGCCAACCACGATTGGCGGCCTGCTGAAACCAATGACGGATGGCATCTTCACCGGAGTGTCCGAAGGGAGGGTTGCCGATGTCATGGGCAAGGCAGGCCGACTGCACCACCATGCCCAAGTCACTCGGTTCACACCAGTCAGGCAGGCTTGTACGCAGGGTTTCCCCAACGCGCATGCCAAGGGACCGGCCTACGCAACTCACCTCCAGCGAATGTGTCAGGCGCGTGTGAATGTGATCGTTGCTGGTGACAGGATGAACTTGCGTCTTGCGCCCCAGGCGACGAAATGCGCCGGAGAAAATGATGCGGTCATGGTCTTTGTGAAACGGGCTGCGTCCCAATTCTTCAGCACTGTACTGAGCTTTGCCCAGGCGTTCGCGGGTGAGCAGGGTATGCCAATCCAAGGCGCAGTCTCCAGAAGGGGTTGCAGCGAAGCATACGCCGTGTCAGTGGTTCTTGTCCGCGAACAACCACTGACGCGGCGTGAGGTGGGGATCACCGGCGACGACGGTTGCTCTGCATGAAGAGCTTGACCAAGGGAATCAGGCTGGCACCTAGGCGGACAAGGCGGGGAAGACCACCACTTCGAACGCCCTTGCCTGTCAAAAAGCCCATAGCCACTACCGCCCCTATGCCCCACAAGGGTGCATGCTTGATGCCAAGCCCGGCATGGAGCGAGCTCCCCATGCCGCGTATGCGCCGCACAGGCTCGAGCAATTGGCCGGTTTCATGGCGGATTTCCTGGCGGTGCATTTCCATGCGCAGGCGCAGCAGCGCTTTGCGCAGTTCACGCGGATTACGTGTGTTGGGCAAGTCAGGCAGGTTCATGGCAGAAGGCGCTCCCGATCTTTGGCCAGTTCCTCAAGCGTGGAGTGGAAGGGCGAGGACTCGTCGAACACCGCGCTTTTCAGGCGCAGGCCACAGTACAGCGCTGCCAGTCCATAGAACACGCACAGACCAATTATGCCGGCCAGGCGATAACTGTCCCAGAGCAGAACAAGCACCAACCCGGAAAGCGCTGTCAGCAGCAGCAGCGCGAAAACCAGTGCCAGGCCTGCGAACAGCAACAGGCGCAGGGTTCGTCCTTTCTGCTCCTGCAGTTCGATGCCGAACAGTTCTATATGGCTGTGTAGCAGCCCAAGAACAGCTGCACCGAGCCGCTTGCCAGTGGCACCGGTGCCGATGGCGTCATTGTCCATGAAAACCCCTTAACGACGGTTTGCCAGCAAGCCGATGAACAGGCCCACGCCGGCGGCGATACCAATGGCATGCCAGGGTTTTTCCTGGACATACTGCTCGGCGCTGCCCAGAGCCTCCTGGCTGCGTTCGCGCAATGATTCCTGGGTGACTTCCAGCGCCTCGCGTGCCTGC
Organism: Pseudomonas sp. KCJK9111; assembly: GCF_046231935.1. Classification (NCBI taxonomy): domain Bacteria; kingdom Pseudomonadati; phylum Pseudomonadota; class Gammaproteobacteria; order Pseudomonadales; family Pseudomonadaceae; genus Pseudomonas; species Pseudomonas sp. KCJK9111. The sequence goes on from NZ_JBJJMO010000004.1 coordinate 93,781, forward strand.
GCCAGGCGCTCGTGCATCTGTTCGCGCAGCACTTGCGCCTGGTCACCTGCCAGGTTGGCGGTATCGGCCAGCAGCTTCTCCGTGTCGCGGACCAGTGCCTGGAAGTCAGCCATCAGTACATCTTGTGCATGCTTTGCCGAATTGCTGGCCATGTGTCTCTCCCTGTCGGTTGATGTTGGTACTTCGAGTGACGTGGCTACTGGAAGGTTCAAGTCACCACACTGGTACAGGCTTTGCTTGGTTAATGCATCGTTGCAGGGCGCCCTCTGAACGCGCTGCGCTGCTTCGGGGCGCGTGCCACCCGCCACGCCTAAACATTAACCCAAATTGCCCAGACTGCCAGATTGGGCTCCCGTCCATTCGTGGCAAGTGCCCATAACCGCCTTGCCAGGCACTGAAGCGGTGCAGGGTGGGGGTCGACTGAGCATTGTTGGTGCCGCCGACAGGTGCTGCTGCTTCATGGATATGACTTCAAGCGCGATTCAGTCTCAGGTCAACGGTTCAAATACGTTGTTCATACTGGTGGGCGCCATTCTGGTGCTCGCCATGCATGCCGGCTTCGCGTTTCTTGAGGTCGGCACCGTACGCTACAAAAATCAGGTCAACGCCCTGTCCAAGATTCTGAGCGATTTCGCCGTGTCGGCGATCGCCTATTTCTTCGTCGGCTATTGGGTGGCCTACGGCGTTGCGTTTTTCCAGCCTGCCGTAACCCTGGCGGCCGATAATGGCTACGCCTTGGTCAAGTGCTTTTTCCTTCTGACGTTCGCAGCTGCCATACCGGCGATCATCTCTGGCGGGATTGCGGAGCGAGCGCGGTTTGCACCGCAACTGTGCGCCACGGCATTGATCGTGGCACTGGTGTATCCCTTTTTCGAGGGGATAGTGTGGAATGGCAACTTTGGCGTCCAAGCGTGGTTACAGGTGCATGTTGGTGCGCCGTTCCATGATTTTGCCGGCTCGGTGGTGGTACATGCCATGGGCGGCTGGCTGGCGCTGGCTGCGGTTGTGCTACTGGGCCCCAGGCGCGGGCGCTATCGTGAGGGGCGATTGGTCGCGTTCGCGCCCTCGAGCATCCCGTTTCTGGCCTTGGGCTCGTGGATACTGATCATCGGCTGGTTCGGCTTCAACGTGATGAGTGCACAAACCTTGCAGGGCATCAGCGGCCTGGTCGCTATAAATTCATTAATGGCCATGGTTGGCGGCACGCTGGCCGCGCTGCTGGTGGGTCGCAACGACCCAGGGTTTCTGCACAACGGCCCGCTGGCAGGGCTGGTCGCCATTTGCGCAGGCTCCGACATCATGCATCCCGTGGGCGCGCTGGCTACGGGTCTGGTGGCCGGAGTTCTGTTCGTGTGGGCATTCACCGCCGCACAGAACCGCTGGAAGATCGATGATGTTCTGGGTGTGTGGCCCCTGCATGGGTTGTGTGGGGTATGGGGCGGTGTCGCCTGCGGTATTTTTGGGCAGGTCTGGATGGGGGGGCTGGGTGGGGTCAGCGTTTACAGCCAATTGCTGGGAAGCCTGGCCGGTGCAGCCGTGGCGCTGCTGGGAAGCCTGGCCGTCTATGGCGTGATCCGCAAGGTACTTGGCTTGCGGCTCAGTCACGAACAAGAGTTTGAGGGGGCAGATTTGTCCTTGCACCGGATAGGCGCTACGAGCCAGGACTGATACTCAACAGATGCAGACGTCAGTAGGGCGGCATAGAATAACGGCCTGTGCAACTGAGTGAGGATATGTGCCATGTTGCCTGAATGCCAGCTGTTCAGCACCTTGGGTTGTCATTTGTGCGAGGTGGCTGAGGCCATACTGATGCCTTTTGTCGATCATGGATTGCTCGTCGAACTGGTCGACATCGCCGAAAGCGACGCGCTGTTCGAGCGTTATGGCCTTGCAATCCCCGTGCTGAGACGTCGCGACAATGCGGCGGAATTGCTTTGGCCTTTCGATGCCGAACAAGTAGCGGCCTTTTTGAGGCACCCAAACCCCTAGTGGAGCTGTGACCCTGCTCCATTGCAGAAACATCAATACGATGATCCGACTCAGGCACTGGGCGCAGCCTGAGTGTCGACTTCGCCTTCTGTCATCGGATCTGAACGTCATGTTGCTCACCCCACATTTCACCCTCTACGAAATGACCGTCTCCCAGGTCGCGGCCCGGAACAATGTTGATAACACGCCTTCCCAAGCAATCATCGACAATCTTCGTCTGCTGTGCGAAACCCTTGAACAGGTGCGTGCCCTATGGAACGCGCCGATCGTCATCAGCAGCGGATACCGCAGCGAGCAAGTCAACCGGTTGCTCGGCGGCGCCTCCAATAGCCAGCACATGCAGGGGCTCGCCGCTGACTTCACGGTCGTCGAGCGTTCTCCCAGGGACACGGTGCACCGCATCAGCACAAGCCCGATCGCGTTCGATCAGCTCATACTGGAATACGACCGCTGGGTGCACCTGTCTGTAACCCCTGGCATTCCACGCCGACAGGTGCTCACCCTGCGCAAGGGAGCGGGTTACCTCACGGGTCTGGTATGAGACGGATTGACGGCAACGGAAGGATGTTCGTATGCTGTACATAAATACAGTATCAAGGTGAGCCCATGCTCAACGTCGAGCAATTGAAGTACAGCGTCAATCGGATGCCCATCGACAGGGTGGCCGATGCTGTCCTGGAGCTTCGGCTTGAAGGTCTGGTCACCGACGACCGCACGCCTTTCGGCAAGGTGCACTTCAACACCTGCTTTGCAGAGGTCGAGGCGCTGTTCCAGCGGGCTGGCTACCACCGTGGGCTGGATGTGGTGGGTTATGAAGGGCTGGTGTATGCGCTGTACGACCCCAGCCGCTGGGAGCCTGTCCAGGTGCTGCGCTGGCTCAAGGCGCGCAGCGAGTCGCTGGCCCAGGCTGGCTGATCGGCGGGGCTTGAAGGATAATACGCCGCCAAGCCAGGTTCCGAGCCCGACGATGACTCCATTCGACCCCGCCCGACTGCAAGCCAGCACGGTATGTCTGCCTCCTGGTCCATGGGATACGGTGCTCGATTGCTTGTGCGATCACTTCAAGGCCATTGACCGTAGCCAGTGGGTGGACCGTTTTGCCCGGGGACGGGTGCTGGGCGCGGACGGCCAGGCTATTTCGGCCGGTCATCCCTACAAGCGCGGTCTGCGTCTGCACTATTTTCGCGAAGTGCCGAACGAGCGAGTGATTCCCGTGCAGGAAGTGATATTGCATGTGGACGAACACCTGGTGGTAGCTGACAAACCCCATTTTCTGCCGGTCACCCCTGGGGGTGAGTACGTGGAGCAGACCTTGCTGCGCCGTCTCATCCATCGGCTGGACAATCCGCACCTGGTGCCCCTGCACCGCATTGACCGGCACACGGCGGGGCTGGTGCTGTTCTCGGCCAACCCTGAGTCACGCAGCGCTTACCAGCGCTTGTTTCCAGAGCGGCGGATCGAGAAACGCTATCAGGCCATTGCTGCAGCGCTTGGGCAACATACCTTCCCCCTGGTGCACCGCAGCCGCCTGGAACACGGAGAGCCGTTCTTTCGCATGCATGAGGTGCAAGGGCCGGCCAACAGTGAGACGCACGCCCGCGTATTGGAAAAGAACGAGGAGCAGTGGCGGTATGAACTCTCGCCCATCACGGGCAAGACGCATCAGCTGCGGGTACACATGGCAGCTTTGGGAGCAGGCATCAGTAACGACCCGTTCTACCCGGCATTGCTTGATGTAGAGGATGACTATCAACGGCCGCTGAAATTGCTGGCGCAAAGCCTGAGTTTCGATGATCCGTTGACCGGGCAGGCCCGTCATTTCGAAACCCGTCTGCGGCTTGACTGGTAGCGTTGATCATGCAAAGGGTCGACGATGCCGACCCCGCGCGGGCTATCCGATCTAGCGGTTGAACCGCTCCACCAGTGAATATTGGCTACCGGCCGTGCTGTTAAGGGCCTCACTCAGCACTGCCGAGTGCTGTGCCTGCTCAGCAGTTTGGTCGGCCAGGTCGGCAATGGTGCTGATGTTACGGCTGATCTCGTCGGCCACCGCAGTCTGTTCCTCGGTCGCAGCGGCAATTTGCGTGGCCATGTCGGTGATGTTCGCCACGGCTTCACTGATGCCCACTAGCGCCTCGTCAGCCTGCATGACCCGATCGACACCTTCCTGGGCCTGGCGGTGCCCGCTTTCCATGGTCGTCACGGCGTTGCTGGCAGTTTGCTGGAGCTTGGCGATCAGGCCGTGAATCTGCCCGGTCGATTCAGCCGTGCGCTGGGCCAGCTGCCGCACTTCGTCGGCAACCACGGCGAAGCCCCGGCCCATTTCGCCTGCCCGTGCCGCTTCGATGGCGGCGTTCAACGCCAGCAAGTTGGTCTGGTCGGCAATGCCCTTGATGACATCGACCACACCGCCGATCTCGTCGCTGTCCTTGGCCAATTGCGTCACGGTCTGCCCAGTTTCTCCAACTGCCGCTGACAAGCGTTCGATGGCTGCCCGGGTTTCACCGGCAATTTGACGGCCCTGGCCTGTCAAGCGATTGGCCTGCTGGGTCGCATCGGCGGTGCGTTGTACATGGTTGGCCACCTCCTGGGTGGTGGCGGCCATCTGGTTCACTGCGGCAGCGACCTGTTCGGTTTCCACACGCTGGCGCTCCAGGCCTGATGAACTCATATGCGCCAGCTCGTCTGACTGACGCGCCTGATCGCTCAGGTGCTCGGCGCTGTCCTGCAACCGTGTCAGGCAGGTCTTCATCCGGGCATCCTGGCTGAGCATGGCCATTTCCAGGCGCGCCTGCACGCCGCGGCTGTCGGTATACATCTGCGCAATCAGTGGATCGGAAGTGGTCTGTTCGGCCAGGCGCAACAAGCGCTTGAGCCCACGTTGTTGCCAGGTCAGGCCGAGCAGGCCCAGGGGGACCGACAACGCTGCCGCCAAGGCAAAACCCCATGAGTGTCCGAGCCAGTTGCCGATGAGGAAGCCTATCTGGCTGATCAGGATGAATGGCAACCAGTCCTGCAACACGGGTAACCAACGATCACGCCGCGGCACAGCAGGCTTGCCTTGGTTGATACGCTGGTACAGGGCCTCGGCCCGGCGAATTTGCTCGGCAGTGGGCTTGACGCGCACCGACTCGAAGCCGACGACCTGATTGTTGTCGAAAATCGGTGTGACGTACGCATTGACCCAGTAGTGGTCACCCGACTTGCAGCGGTTTTTGACGATGCCCATCCAGGGCAGGCCCTGCTTGAGGGTCTGCCACATGTGAGCAAATACGGCAGGCGGCACATCAGGATGACGCACCAGGTTGTGCGCTGCGCCCATCAATTCATCGCGGGTGAAACCACTGATTTCGATGAAGGCATCGTTGCAGTAAGTGATCACGCCTTTGGCATTGGTGGTGGAAATCAACCGCTGCTTGGCAGGGAAAGTCCGTTCTCTCTGGGTAATGGGCTGGTTGTTGCGCATGGCTAGGATGTCCGCAGGGCTTTGGACTGGTATCGGCACGGTGCGCGCTTTATTGAGGGAATATTTCCAGGAATTGACCCATGGCAGTGCATGGCAGATACGGGTGGGCTACTGGCATTTCGCGGTCGGTTCCCACTGCGATTTTCACAGGTACTTTGGTGGAGGGGAGGCTAGCAAGGGCAGACTGGAAGACGGAGGGTGCCAGCCTGCGCACAGACTGGCACCCGCGCGGGGCCTACGCGGCGATCAACTGACGCAGCACGTAGTGCAGGATCCCACCCGCCTTGAAGTACTCCACTTCATTGAGGGTGTCGATCCGGCAGAGCACGTCGATCTGCTCCTTCGTGCCGTCTTCGCGGAGGATGGTCAGTGCCAGGCTCATGCCCGGCACAATGGCAGCCCCCTCCAGGCCAGTGATATCGATCTGCTCTCTACCCGTCAGGCCGAGTTGTTTACGGTCCTGGCCTGTCTTGAACTGCAACGGCAGCACGCCCATGCCAACCAGATTGGAGCGGTGAATACGCTCGAAGCTTTCGGCCAGCACTGCCTTCACGCCAAGTAAATTCGTGCCCTTGGCAGCCCAGTCGCGGCTGGAGCCTGTGCCGTATTCCTGGCCGGCGATCACCACCAGGGGCGTGCCTTGCTGCTGGTAGCGCATGGCGGCGTCGTAGATCGAGAGTTTCTCGCCGCTTGGCACATGCACGGTATTGCCGCCTTCTTCGCCTGCAAGCATCTCGTTGCGGATGCGAATATTGGCGAACGTACCGCGCATCATGACTTCATGGTTGCCGCGCCTTGACCCGTAGGAGTTGAAATCGCGAGGCTCCACACCCTTCTCGCGCAGATAACGACCCGCAGGGCTATCGGCCTTGATATTGCCGGCCGGAGAGATGTGGTCCGTTGTGACCGAGTCGCCCAGCAAAGCCAGGATGCGGGCGTTGTGGATATCGGTGATCCGAGGCGCCGGTCCTTCGATACCTTCGAAGAAAGGGGGGTGCTGAATGTAGGTCGAGTCCTCTTGCCATACGTACGTGGCAGCCTCAGGCACTTCGATAGCCTGCCACTGCTCGTCGCCCGCGAACACTTCGGCATATTCCTTGTGGAACATGGCCGTGCTTACCTTGGCCACAGCCTCGGCGACTTCTTGCTGGCTAGGCCATATGTCCTTCAGATAGACCGGCTGCCCGTGCTTGTCGGTGCCCAATGGATCCTGGGTCAGGTCGACTTTCACGCTACCAGCCAGTGCATAAGCCACGACCAGAGGCGGTGAGGCGAGCCAGTTTGTCTTGACCAGTGGATGCACGCGTCCTTCGAAGTTACGGTTGCCGGATAACACCGAGGCGACGGTCAGGTCGGCGCTGCTGATGGCGTTTTCGATAGGCTCGTCCAAGGGGCCTGAGTTGCCGATGCAGGTGGTGCAGCCATAACCGACGAGATCAAACCCGAGCTCGTCGAGGTAGGGCGTCAGACCGGCCGCCTCGAAGTATTCGGTGACCACCTTGGACCCCGGTGCCAGCGAGCTTTTCACCCATGGCTTGCGCTGCAAACCTTTCTCGAGGGCTTTCTTGGCCACAAGCCCGGCCGCCATCATCACACTGGGGTTGGAGGTGTTGGTGCAGGAAGTGATGGCCGCAATGACCACGGCGCCGTCGCGCAGGGTGTGGGTCTGGCCTTGGTGACTGTAGTCGGCTTCACCCGCCTGATCGGCATTGCCCACGGCAACGCCACCCCCGCCCTCGCTCTCAAGCCTGCCGACTTCTTTGGCGGCAGGTTTGGGTTGCAGCTCGACGAACTGTTCGAACGCCTGCTTGACCTGGGCTAGGGCAACCCGGTCTTGCGGACGCTTGGGGCCGGCCAGGCTGGACTCAACCTCATCCATGTCCAGCGCCAGCGTGTCGCTGAAGATGGGCTCCTGCCCAGGCAGGCGCCACAACCCCTGAGCCTTGCAGTAGGCCTCGACCAGTTGCACGGTTGCTTCAGGTCGACCCGACAGGCGCAGGTAATCCAGCGTCACTTGATCGACGGGGAAGAAGCCACAGGTCGCGCCGTACTCCGGAGCCATGTTGGCAATGGTGGCGCGGTCAGCCAAGGGCAGTTCGGCCAGACCGTCGCCATAGAACTCCACGAACTTACCTACCACGCCTTTCTTGCGCAGTATCTGGGTGACCGTCAGGACAAGATCGGTGGCTGTGATCCCTTCGCGCAGCTTGCCCGTGAGCTTGAAGCCGATGACCTGTGGGATCAGCATCGACACAGGCTGGCCAAGCATGGCGGCCTCCGCCTCGATGCCCCCCACGCCCCAGCCCAGCACGCCCAGGCCGTTGATCATGGTGGTGTGGGAGTCGGTGCCGACCAGCGTGTCCGGGAAGGCATAGGTGCGGCCGTCGGCTTCGCGGGTCCACACGGTACGCCCCAGGTATTCGAGGTTCACCTGGTGGCAGATGCCTGTACCAGGCGGTACCACACTGAAGTTATCGAAGGCACTCTGGCCCCAACGCAGGAACGCATAGCGCTCGCCGTTGCGTTGCATCTCGATGTCGACGTTCTCGCCAAAGGCCTGCGGTGTCCCGTATCGATCAACCATCACGGAGTGGTCGATCACCAGGTCCACAGGCGAGAGCGGGTTGATGCGCTGGGGATCGCCGCCAGCCTTGGCCATGGCCGCGCGCATGGCAGCGAGGTCCACCACGGCTGGCACGCCGGTGAAGTCTTGCATCAGTACACGCGCGGGGCGGTACTGGATTTCGCGGTCCGAGCGCTTTTCAACGAGCCACTGGGCCAGTGCCTGCAGGTCTTCACCGGTAACGGTCTTGCCGTCCTCCCAGCGCAGCAGGTTCTCCAGCAGCACCTTGAGCGACATGGGCAATTGCTGCAGGTCCCCGAGCTGCCGAGCAGCTTTCGGAAGGCTGAAGTAGTGATAGGTCTTGTCACCGACATCGAGCGACGTGAGGGTATTCAGGCTATCGAGCGAGGGCATTGCCAACTCCTTCTGAGCCGGTGCCCGGCAACGTCTCGAAGGGCTGCCGGTGGCACCGCTGTGTACAGGCCCGCACGGCACGGGTCCGACTGAATGGTCAGGTTAGTCCTGTTTGCCTGACCTGACCCTTTTCTGGACCAGCGGGGCATGTCCCAGGTTCCGATCTTCCTTTATCATCGCCGCCCTGCCGGCGCCTGTGTCGCGCCAGCCGTCGTGGAGTGAGAGATGGAAACCCTGTTCATGCATTGCCGGCCCGGCTTCGAGGGTGAGGTGTGCGCCGAAATCAGTGAACATGCCGCCCGCCTGGGGATTGCCGGCTATGCCAAAGGCAAGCCTGGCAGCGCCAGCGCCGAGTTCGTCTGCAGCGAGCAAGGCGGTGCCGAGCGCTTGATGCAGGCAGTGCGGTTCAACCAGCTGATTTTCCCAAGGCAGTGGGCGCGTGGCGCGTTCATCGAGTTGCCCGAGAGCGATCGTATCAGCGTGTTGTTGGCGTACCTTGCCGACCAGCCGGTGTTCGGCAGCCTGTGGCTGGAGGTGCTCGACAGCAACCAGGGCAAGGAACTGTCGACGTTCTGCCGCAAGTTCGAAACCCCATTGCGCAAGGCGTTGGAAAACGCCGGTCGCCTGGTGGATGACCCGAATCGCCCACGACTGCTGTTGACGTTCATCAGTGGCCGCCGGGTGTTCGTCGGGCAGGCTTTTGCTGACAACAGTGCCTTATGGCCGATGGGCATTCCCCGCTTGAAATTCCCCCGTGAAGCGCCCAGTCGCTCGACCTTGAAGCTGGAGGAGGCCTGGCATCAGTTCATTCCACGCGAGCAGTGGGAGCAGCGGCTGGGCGATGACATGACCGGTGTCGACCTGGGGGCCTCACCGGGTGGGTGGACGTATCAGCTGGTACGGCGGGGCATGTTGGTGACCGCCATCGACAATGGTCCGATGGCCGAGAGCCTGATGGACACGGGGCTTGTCCAGCATTTGATGGCCGATGGCTTTACCTGGCAGCCCAAGCACCCGGTGGATTGGATGGTGTGCGACATCGTCGAGAAACCGGCGCGGACGACGGCCTTGATCGAGACGTGGTTGGGGGAGGGGTTGTGCCGCGAGGCGGTGGTGAACCTGAAGCTGCCGATGAAGCAGCGTTATGCTGAGGTGCGGCGGTTGCTCGATCGCATGGAGGCGACATTCAAGGCCCGGAAGGTGAGGGTGCTGATTGCGTGCAAGCAGCTGTATCACGATCGTGAAGAGGTGACGTGTCATTTGCGGCGGGTTGATTTGAAGGGGCGGTGAGGGTCTAATGAGGCCGAGCCAGGCGTGACCCGTACGGCCTTCATCCAGACCAGCCCCTATAAATCGAGCTGTTGCTGTTGCTGTTGCTGTTGCTTTGGCTTTGGCTTTTGCTTCTAAGCGCGCGGTAGCCCAGGCGCCGCAGATCGCGACTTCAGGAGGCCGAGCGCAGGGCTTGCGGAGGGAGGTGACAGGCATGGATGCCTGTCAAGCGCTGGGCCCCAGGATGGGGCCTGCAGCGCGGTCCTCCCGGGAGCAAGCCCGGAGCGAGGGGACCCCGGAGCGCAGCGCAGGGGCCGGATGATAGGAGCAGGCGGTTTTTGCTTACTTTTTGACAAGACGGTATGTGTCAAGGTAGTTGTCGTGTTTTGCCTAACCGACTTGCTGCTGGGCATCTCGCTCACGATTCAGATACACATGGCCAGGCAGCTTCCAGCTACGGATTCCTCGAGCCCAGCGTTCTGGATTCCCACGCTGAGCCGCCTCGTACACCCGTTCACGCTGATTCAGCGCAGCAGCATCCTGCCTCCCATGTCGCTGCGCAGGAGTGACGTATTTAAGCGCGCTATGGCGGTGTTCATTGTTGTACCAGGCAGCAAACTCCATGACCCATACCCGAGCCTCGTCCAGTGATCCAAATGGCAGGCTTGGCCATCGCGAGCAGTACTTGGCCGTGCGGAACAAGGCTTCGGCATAGGCGTTATCGTTGCTGACCCGCGGGCGGCTGAACGATGGCAGCACACCCAGATCACGCAGAGCGGCCAACATTGTCGCGCCTTTCATCGCACTGCCATTGTCTGAATGAAGCACCAATGTTTCCGGGCCGATTGCTTCACGCAGACAGGCACGTTCCAGCAAGACGCTGGCATGTTCAGCGCTCTCTGCCTCGTGTACCTCATTCATGACCAGCTTGCGGCTGTAGATATCTTTGACCATGTACCAGTAGAAGTAACGGCCTTTGACTGTGCTGGGCAGCCAGGTGATATCCCAGCACCAAACCTGGTTCGGGCCGTCTGCCCTGTGCGTTGTAAGCGGTCTGGCTTGGGGCTTTCTGCCGCGCCCACGCCGATGTGCCTGGCCTGCTGACTTGAGCACTCGATAAAAGGTGGATTCTGAGGCCAAGTAAAGGCCTTCATCTGCCAACTTCGGCACGATTTCATGTGGAGTGAGGCCTGCACAGTCAGGACGGTTGGCTGCTGCCAGAACCGCCAGCCGCTCCTGCTCGCTCAGTTTGTTGGCCGGCGTTGGGCGACTCGTTTCAGGCCGCCGGTCTTTAGGTTGGTTGCGCCACCGCTGCAAGGTGCGCTCGGTGATGCCCAGCTCTGTGCAGGCTGCACGCTGACGAGCGCCTGACTCGATAGCCGCATCGATCAACTCAAGGGCAGTGGTGCGATCTGCGGCGCTGGTCATTCGTCCTCGCCCTTGCCCCAGATCGCATTGGCCTTTTTTCGCAGCACCAACAACGCTGCTGTTTCTGCCAAAGCCTTTTCTTTGCGCCGCAGCTCACGCTCCAATTGCTCAATACGCTTGACCGAAGCAATATCTTTGGCGGGTTCCTGCTGGGTAGGCGTATTGGCTTGCTCACACGCCGTACGCCACAACACCAAGTCCGCCGGCACAATGCCTGCGCTACGGCAGTATGCCGAAATCTCTGCCTCGCTCATTGCGGCTGTTTGGAGCACTGCTCTGAACTTGTCAGCGCTGCTCCAGCGCCCGTTGCGCTTACCTGTTCCTGCCATCTGTGCTCCTTGGGTCTTGGCTTCGTTACGCCAAGTCCTGAGTGTGACAGCAGTGATGCCCGTTTGCTTGGCCAGCTCTACGACCGTACGGCTGATCGGTGCCGACATTTGCTCCAGCGCCCAGGCTTTTTCCTCAGCGGTATAACGTCGTTGCTTCATGGGACAGTCCTAGCCCTCCATCTGTTGAACGGGGCGACAACTATCCTGACATGGAGGGTCTTGTCAAAAAGTAAGCAAAAACCGCCTGCTCCTATCATCCGGCCCCTGCGCTGCGCTCCGGGGTTCCCTCGCTCCGGGCTTGCTCCCGGGAGGACCGCGCTGCAGGCCCCATCCTGGGGCCCAGCGCTTGACAGGCATCCATGCCTGTCACCTCCCTCCGCAAGCCCTGCGCTCGGCCTCCTGAAGTCGCGATCTGCGGCGCCTGGGCTACCGCGCGCTTAGAAGCAAGAGCAAGAGCAAGAGCGAGCAGACGCGGCGCTCGGCTCGGTCGTTAGGACTGTATGGGCGCCACCCAGCGCCTGCGGCTGAACTTCAACCTTACCCGCAAACGCCGATGCTCATCTGTCCCAAGCGCATCCCTGGGCACACACTGGCTGCGCCCCCACCAAGCCCCAACAGGGATGAATCTCAGCACCACGAGCGACGGCAACGCGATGCTGTCACGACACAGCCGTACCGGCTGCCACCCCCGAGCGCGGGAAAACACCCACCAGCCGGCCCCATCACGGCGCAGCCCGGTGACAGCCTGAACATGGGTCAACAGAATACGACGCGGAATGGTCCAGGCCGCATGGCCAATGCACGCGGCGATCACCAGCAACCCCAACCAGGACGGTAACGGGCTGACAAGCACGGTAAACCAGGCGAGTACCTGGCAGATCAGGTAGGCCGCCAGCAACAGGCGTGAGCCCTGCCAGCGGCATTCGAACCACTCACTTGGGTTGGACACGGTCCAGGATGATGCGAACCATGCGCTGCAACTCCGGGTCCTCAGACTCGGTACGCTCCATGAACCAGCCGAACATGTCCTGGTCCTCGCAGCTCAGCAGCCGAACATACAACTGACGATCGGCTTCGTTGAGGGTGGGGTAGACCTCCTGGGTGAAAGGCACCAGCAGGACGTCCAGTTCCAGCATGCCTCGGCGGCTGTGCCAGAAAAGCCGGTTGAGTTCAGTTTGTTCGACCATGGGGCCCTCCTCGAGTGGCCCGCCAGTATACAGTCAGTCGCGCGAAGCGACAGCCAGCTGTTGGTCTAAGTCACCTACCTATTTTGTTACCGGCGTTCTATGATGGCCCCAGACTTTAAGCCACCGCGATGACCCATGGCCGATACCGCTTTCTTCTGCCCTCTGTCCCACGAAGGCATTCTCGCTGTCCGCGGCTCCGATGCAGGCAAGTTCCTGCAGGGCCAGCTGACCTGCAACATCAACTACCTCAGCCCCGAATACGCCAGCTTTGGCGCACGTTGCATGGTCAAGGGGCGCATGCAGTCCAGTTTCAGGATTCTGCCCGAAGGCAACGGTTACCTCCTGGCCATGGCCAGTGAACTGCTGGAGCCGCAACTGGCCGACCTGAAGAAGTACGCCGTATTCTCCAAGGCCACCCTGACCGACGAGAGCGCCGCCTGGGTGCGTTTCGGCCTGCACGACGGCCAGGCAGCGCTTGCCGCGCTGGGTTTGGAACTGGCACCTGAAGCCGGCAGCACTGCACGGCGAGAAGGGCTGATCGCTGTAACGGTCAGCACAGGCCGCGCTGAGCTCTGGGCACCGGCGGAGCTGGCAGGCGAGGTGCGCAAGACCCTGGCCAGCATGTTGCCCGAAGGTGACCTCACCCCATGGCTGCTGGGGCAGATACGCGCCGGCATCGGCCAGGTGCTGGGCCCTACCCGCGAGCAGTTCATTCCGCAAATGATCAACCTGCAAGCCGTCGATGGTGTCAGCTTCAAGAAAGGGTGCTACACCGGCCAGGAAATCGTTGCGCGCATGCAGTACCTGGGCAAGCTCAAGCGTCGCATGTACCGCCTGGCCATCGATCAGCAAGCCCTGCCGGCACCCGGGGAGCAGCTGTTCTCCCCCGTGCATGGCTCCTCGGTGGGCGACGTGGTGATGGCGGCCAGTACCGGCACTGGCTGTGAACTGCTCGCCGTGATCGCAGCCGATGCCGTGGAAGATGGCAACCTGCACTTGGGTCATCTCGAAGGCCCGCGCCTGCAGGTGCTGCCCCTGCCTTACGAACTGGACCGCGACAGGGAAATCCAGCGCTGACCAGCCCCGCCCTGCCTTGACAGCGGGGCCGCTTCACCACTGCGGTAGACATGTCCATGAACAAGCTGGCCGAAATGGTCCAGACGCAATTGCTGGATGCCATTGAAAAGGATGACCTGGTACTTCCGACTCTGCCTGAGGTTGCCTTGAGCATCCGCGAGGCTGCGGAAGACAGCGAGATCAGCGTGGCAGCCTTGAGCCGGGTGATCGGCCGCGATGCCGCCTTGTCGGCACGCCTGATCAAGGTGGTCAACAGCCCGCTGCTGCGAGCCACGGTCGAGGTGACCGAGCTGCACACGGCGATAACCCGGCTGGGCATCAACTACAGCTGCAACCTGGCCATCGGCCTGGTCATCGAGCAGATCTTCCATGCGCGCTCGCCTGCCGTGGAGCAGAAACTGCGCGAAATCTGGGCCAACAGCCTCGAAGTCGCGGGGATGAGCTACGAGTTGGCCCGGCGCTACACGCGGCTCAAGCCTGATCAGGCGGCACTGGGCGGCCTGGTCAACCAGATCGGCGCGCTGCCGGTACTGATCTACGCCGAGGAGCACAACGAACTGCTGTCCGATCCGGTCTGCCTGCACCATGTCATCGAACTGATCCAGCCCGTCCTGGGCGACAAGATACTCAAGGCCTGGGAGTTCCCCGAACAGCTGGTCAAGCTGCCTGGCCTGGTCCAAGACCTGGATCGGCAGACCGACCGCATCGACTACATCGATGTGGTCCAGATCGCTCGCTGTGTCAGCCAACGTGGTCGGGAAAGGCCGCTGGCAGCCTTGCCAGCCTACCGACACCTGGGCTTGCCCATGGGCAGCGAGCTGCGCGCCGAGGACCTGCTCGAAGCCCGAAGCTTGTTGTACTGAGGGCTTCACACTGTCTGGCCGCCGGCTACTGCGGCCGCCAGCGCTCAGTCAGCGATGAAACTCACCCGCACGCGCAGCCCGCCGTTGTCACCATCATGCAGGCTGATCTGCGCCAGGTGAGCCCGGCAGATCTCTCCCACGATCGCAAGGCCCAACCCGCTGCCCTGGGCGCTACGGCGATAGAAACGCTCGAACACCCGCTCGCGCTCGGCCTCTGGAATGCCGGGACCGTCGTCTTCCACCTCGAGCACCGCAGGCGCGAGCACGCGCAGGATGACGTTGCCACCCTTGGGGGTGTGGGCCAGGGCATTGTCGACCAAGTTGCTCAACAGCTCGTTGAGCAACGTTGGCTCGCCCTTGAGCCATACCGGCGCCTGCGCCTCGAGGGCCAGCGCAACCCCGCGGTTGTGCGCCAACGGCGCCATGGCCATGCCCAGCTCGCGCGCCAGCTGGCTGAGGTCCAAGCGCTGAGCGCCCCCCTCGGCGATTGCGCGCGCGCCGTTTTCCACACGTGCCAGTGAAAGCAACTGGTTGGCCAGGTGCGTCAATTTGTCGGTGCCCTGGGCCGCCGCTTCCAGCGTTTGATGCCACTGCTGCGGTTCACTGGCGCGCAAACCCAGCTCCACCCGCGCCTTGAGCGCCGCCAAGGGCGTACGCAGCTCGTGGGCAGCATCGGCGATGAACTGCGCCTGGCGCTCGAACTGTGCACGCAGACGTTCGGTGAAATGGTTGAGCGCCCCTACCAATGGCCGCAGCTCAGGCTGCACCTGCACAACCGGCAACGGGCGCAGATCGTCCGGCTGGCGCTCTTCGACCGCTGTGCGCAGGCGCTCGAGCGGTCGCAGCGCCGCACTGACGGCAAACCACACCATCACCAAAGCGCCCAGGGCCAACATGCCCAGGCGCAGCAACGTATCGCCCATCAGGCCGCGGGCCATGCTCACCCGTGCCTCATCCGTTTCGGCCACGCGGATTTCCGCCATGCCGTTCATGTTCGGCTCGCTCACCGCTTTGAGCAGGCTGACCACTCGCACGTTCTGTCCCAGATACGTCGCGTCATAGAATCGCGCCAGGGCGGGATAGTCATCCGTGCGCGGGGTGCCAGGCGGCGGAGGCGGCAGCTTTTCATACCCTGAAATCAGCCGCTGGTTGATGTCCAGGACTTGGTAGTAGATGCGTCCAGCGCTGTCGTAGGCAAAGGTATCGAGCGCCACATAGGGCACATCTGCGCTCAGCGAGCCGTCGCGTTGCGACAGGCCCGCGGCGATGGTGCGGGCGGACGCCAGCAGGGTCCGGTCGTAGGCGGTGTCCGCTGCCTCACGGCCGTTCCAGTAGGCACTGAGCCCACTGGCCAGCATCAGGACCACCAGCAGCAACGCCAGATTGCCCAGCAGGCGCCCACGCAGGCTGATGTTTTCACGCATCGCGATGCTCGAGCAGGTAACCCAGGCCGCGGAAGGTGACGATGGCCACCGGATGACCATCGAGCTTCTTGCGCAGGCGATGGACGTAGATCTCGATGGCATCGGGGCTGGCGTCCTCGTCCAGGCCGAACACCTGGGCCGCCAACTGTTCCTTGCTCATCACCCGGCCCGGCCGGGCAATCAAGGCTTCGAGCACCCCCTGCTCGCGGGAGGTCAGGGACAACGGCGCTTCACCCAAGGTGAACCGCCGGGTATCGAGGTCATACACCAGCGGCCCGCAGCGCTGCTGGCGCTCGCCCCCCAGCACACTACGGCGCAGCAGCGCCTTGACCCGTGCCTCAAGCTCGGTCAACTCGAACGGCTTGGCCAGGTAATCGTCAGCCCCCAGGTTAAGGCCATGGACCCTATCCTTGACGTCGCTACGGGCGGTGAGCATCAGCACCGGCACGGTCTTGCCACGCCCGCGCAAGCGTGCCAGCACCTCGAAGCCATCCATACGCGGCAAGCCCACGTCGAGCACGGCCACGGCGTAGTCCTCACTGCCAAGCGCAAGGTCGGCAGCTACCCCGTCATGCAGCACATCCACCGTCAGGCCTAGACCTTTCAGGGCCTGGGCCACGCTGTCAGCCAATTGCAGATGGTCTTCTACCAGCAACACACGCATCGGATTGTCCCTGTTCGGTGGGGCGATGGCGCGGAGTGTACCCCGCCGCGGCGACCTGTGAAGCCGGCTCGACAAACCTTTCACGCTGAAAGGTTAGCGAAAGGTTCGTTACCTAGCATCGCACCACGGTCGCCCCGAGCGCCGAATAAAGCACCAGCAAGGTGCAATCGAATAAGAACAAGAAACGGAGCCACAACGATGCTGTCATTGCAGCCGCAGGCATTCGCACCTGCTCGTTCCTTTGCCGCACGCCCCAGCGCCATTGCCAGCGCCCTCGCGCTCGCCGGCGTCGCCCCGCTCAGCCAGGCCGCCTTCTTCGAAGACAGCACGGCCACCTTCGAAACCCGCAACATGTACTTCAATCGCGACTTTCGCGATGGCACCAGTGCGCAACAATCCAAGCGCGACGAATGGGCCCAGGGGTTCATGCTCAACCTCGAATCCGGTTATACCGAAGGCACCGTAGGCTTCGGCGTAGATGCGCTCGGCATGATGGGCATCAAGCTCGATTCAAGCCCAGACCGTACCGGCAGCGGCCTGCTGCCGACCCATGACAACGGCAAGGCTGCCGACGAGTACTCAAAGCTCGGCCTGACCGCCAAGGCCAAGATTTCCAAAACCGAACTCAAGATCGGCACGCTGATCCCTTCCCTGCCCACCCTGCGCCCCAACGATGGCCGCATTCTGCCGCAGACGTTCGAAGGCGGGCTGCTCACCTCCAAGGAAATCAAGGGCCTGACCTTCACCGGCGGGCGCCTGGACAAGGCCAAGGACCGTGACGACACCAACTGGGAAGACCTGGCACTGAACAACAAGAACGGCCGCTTCGGTGGCTCGTTCAGCGCAGACAACCTGTCCCTGGCCGGGCTGGACTACCAGTTCAACGACCAGCTGACCGGCAGCTACCACTTTGCCCAACTGGACGACATCTACCGCCAGCACTTCATCGGCCTGCTCGCCACCCAAGCCGTGGGCCCAGGCGCACTGGCCTTCGACCTGCGCCTGGCGCTGAGCGATGACGCAGGCGCTGCCAGGGCCGGCAGCATCGACAACACCACCTTCAACGGCATGGTCAGTTATGCCTTGGGCGGGCACAAGTTCAGCGCCGGCTGGCAGCAGCTGACCGGCGACAGCGCGTTCCCCTATGTCGATGGTGCCGACCCATACCTGGTCAACTTCGTCCAGATCAACGACTTCGCCAATGCCGACGAGCGCTCCTGGCAGGCCCGCTACGACTACAACTTTGCCGCACTCGGCGTGCCTGGCCTGACGTTCCTGACCCGCTACATCAGCGGCGACAACGTCAGCCGTGCCAGTGGTGGCGAGGGCAAGGAATGGGAACGCGATACCGAGCTGAAATACGTGGTGCAGAACGGCCCGCTCAAGAACGTGGCGGTGCGCCTGCGAAACGCGACCTTCCGCTCCAATTTCGCCCGTGACGCCGACGAAGTGCGGCTGCTGGTGAGCTACAGCGTCGCCCTGTGGTAACCCGATAACAACAACGCCTACGGAGATAGACCATGACCTTTTCACTGCGCCGTATCGTACTGGCAACCGGCTGCCTGCTACTGGCAGGCAATGCCCTGGCCGCCGAACCCAAACGCCCCGAGTGCATCGCCCCGGCCTCGCCTGGCGGTGGCTTCGACCTGACCTGCAAGCTGGTGCAAAGCGCCCTGGTGCAGGAAAAGATTCTGAGCAAGCCCATGCGCGTGACCTACATGCCGGGCGGTGTCGGCGCCGTGGCCTACAACGCCGTGGTGGCCCAGCGCCCAGCCGATGCCGGGACCCTGGTGGCCTGGTCGAGTGGTTCGCTGCTGAACCTGGCCCAGGGCAAGTTCGGTCGCTTCGACGAAAATGCAGTGAAATGGCTGGCTGCCGTCGGCACCAGCTACGGCGCGATCGCAGTCAAGAATGACTCGCCCTACAAGACCCTAGACGACCTGGTCGCCGCCCTGAAGAAAGACCCGAGCAAGGTGGTGATCGGTTCCGGCGGCACCGTAGGCAGCCAGGACTGGATGCAAACCGCCCTGATCGCCAAGGCTGCCGGCATCAACCCACGCGACCTGCGCTACGTGGCACTCGAAGGCGGCGGCGAAATTGCCACGGCACTGCTCGGTGGCCATATCCAGGTAGGCTCCACCGACATTTCCGACTCCATGCCGCACATCGAGAGCGGCAACATGCGCCTGCTGGCCGTGTTTTCGGAAAAGCGCCTGGACGACCCGGCCATGAAGGACATCCCCACTGCCAAGGAGCAGGGCTACGACATCGTCTGGCCTGTGGTGCGCGGCTTCTACCTCGGCCCGAAAGTGAGCGACGAAGACTACGCCTGGTGGAAAGCATCGTTCGACAAGATGCTGGCCTCCGAAGACTTCGCCAAGTTGCGTGACCAGCGCGAACTGTTCCCCTTCGCCATGACGGGTGAAGAGCTCGATGGCTACGTCAAGAAGCAAGTCGCTGACTACAAGATGCTGGCCAAGGAATTCGGCCTGGTCCAGTAATCCAGACCGCTGGGCTTTCCTGGCGGGAGCAGGCAGACGCTGCCGTGCCTAGCCTGGGCCTTGGCCCAGGTTCACGGGTGTGCCGCTCCCATCGCTACTTACCGAGGATTCCTCCATGATCCTGCAACGCATCTTCGCCCTGATTCTGCTGGCCGTCTGCGCCGCCCTGGCCGTGATGGCCTGGCCTTATCAGGCGGCGTTTTCCTATGAGCCGGTAGGCCCGCGTGCCTACCCGCTGCTGATGCTCGGCCTGATGAGCCTGGGCTTGCTGTACATGGCGATCCGCCCCACGCCGATCGTGCACAAGGACGACGAGCCGGCGCTGGACAAGGCGACCTTGACCAAGATCGCCGCCTGTATCGGCCTGCTGCTGATCTTCGCGGCCACCTTCGAATCCCTTGGCTTCATCCTCAGCGCCATCCTGGCCGGTGTGCCCATGGCTCGCCTGTATGGCGGTCGCTGGCTGCACAGCGCCATCGTCGTGGTCGGCATGAGCCTCTTCCTCTACTGGCTGTTCGACCGCGTCATGGACGTGCCCCTGCCCCTTGGCCTGCTGAGCGTACTGGAGAACTGACACATGGATACCTTGAGCTACCTGGGCCAGGGCTTCGGCGTCGCCCTGTCCCCTTACAACCTGGTCACGGCCCTGTCCGGCACGCTGATCGGTACCGTCGTCGGCCTGCTGCCGGGCCTGGGCCCGATCAATGGCGTGGCCCTGCTGATCCCCATCGCCTTCGCCCTGGGCTTGCCTCCGGAGTCGGCACTGATTCTGCTGGCTGCGGTGTACCTGGGCTGCGAGTACGGTGGGCGGATCAGTTCAATCCTGCTGAACATTCCGGGCGAAGCATCGACCGTGATGACCACCCTGGACGGCTACCCGATGGCCCGCCAGGGCCTGGCGGGCGTGGCCCTGTCCCTGTCGGCCTGGAGCTCGTTCATTGGCGCCTTCATCGCCACCTGCGGCATGGTGCTGTTCGCCCCGCTGCTGGCCAAGTGGGCGATCGCCTTCGGCCCGGCCGAGTACTTCGTGCTGATGGTGTTCGCCATTGTCGCCCTGGGCGGCATGGCCGGCGACAAGCCGCTCAAGACTTTCATCGCCGCCTTGATCGGCCTGTTCCTGTCGGCGGTGGGCATCGACGCCAACAGTGGCGTGTACCGCTTCACCGGTGACAGCGTGCACCTGGCCGACGGCATTCAGTTCGTCGTGCTGGTGCTGGGCCTGTTCTCGATCAGCGAAATTCTGTTGCTGCTGGAAAAGACCCACCACGGCCACCAGGCGGTCAAGGCCACCGGGCGCATGCTGTTCAACTTCAAGGAAGCGGCGTCGGTGTTCGCGGTGAACATTCGCTGCGGCCTGCTGGGCTTTGTGATGGGCGTGTTGCCAGGCGCAGGTGCCACACTGGCCAGTGCAGTGGCCTACATGACCGAAAAACGCATGGCCGGTGCCAGCGGCAAGTTCGGCAAGGGTGACGCCCGTGGCCTGGCCGCACCGGAAACCGCCATTGGCGCCTCCTGCTGTGGCGCCCTGGTGCCCATGCTGACCCTGGGCGTGCCCGGTTCAGGTACCACGGCGGTGATGATCGGCGCGCTGACGCTCTACAACATCACCCCAGGCCCGCTGCTGTTCGAACAGCAACCTGACATCGTCTGGGGTCTGATCGCGTCGCTGTTCATCGCCAACATCATGCTGGTGATCCTGAACATCCCGATGATCCGCATCTTCACCCGCATCCTGGCCGTGCCGAACTGGGCTCTGGTGCCGGTGATCGCCATCATCACCGGGATCGGCGTCTATGCCGTGCATGCCACCACCTTCGACCTGTTCCTGATGGTCGGCATCGGCATCATGGGCTACATCCTGCGCAAGCTGGACTTCCCGCTTTCGCCGATTCTGCTGGGCTTCATCCTGGGTGGTCTGATGGAGCAGAACCTGCGCCGGGCATTGTCAATTTCCAACGGCGAGTTGGGCATTCTCTGGTCGAGCCCGATCAGCATGGGTGTCTGGGCACTGGTAGCGCTCATGCTCGCACTGCCTATGGTGCGCATCTGGCGCAAGCGTAGCCTGCAGCGCCGGGCCATGGCCGATGCCTGATCGTGGGTTGCCGCTGTACTGGGCAACTGGGCTGGTCGGCCTTGCTGGCGGTTTCGCCGCCAGCAAGGTCGGCTGGCCTTTGCCGTGGATGGTCGGCTCGTTGCTGGCGATCATCGCGGTACGTTGCCTGAGCCCTTGGCAGCTGCCAGAAATACCCAATGGCCGGCGCTGCGGGCAATGCATCATTGGCCTTGGCATCGGCCTGCACTTCACGCCCCAGGTCATCGAGCAAGTGGGCAGTCACTTCGCCTTGATCTTCTTCGGCGCTTTGTTCACTACCGTTTCGAGCGTGCTTGGGGTGTGGTTGCTGCGCCGCTCGGGTGAGGACCGCGCCACTGCGTTCTTTGCCAGCATGCCAGGCGGTTCCGGTGAAATGGTCAACCTGGGTGCGCGCAATGGCGCGGTATTGAGCCAGGTGGCCGCAGCCCAAAGCCTGCGCGTGCTGGCGGTGGTGCTGTGCGTGCCGGCGCTGTTCAAGTTGCTGTTGGGCGATGGCGTAGCGCTCAACCACACCGGCAGCGTCAGCTGGGCCTGGCTGGCCCTCATCGCACCGCTGGGCGTGGCCGCTGGCTGGCTCTGGCAGCGGCTGCAACAGCCCAACCCATGGCTGTTCGGGCCGCTGCTGGTGGCAGCCACCTTCAGCCTTGCCGGCAACTTGCAGATCGCCCTGCCCAATGGCGCCAGTCAGATCGGCCAATGGCTGATCGGCAGCGGTCTGGCCTGCCATTTCAACCGTGCATTCTTCCGCCGCGCGCCGGCATTTCTGGGGCGCACGCTGGTGGCCACAGCCTTGAGCATGGCCCTGGCTGGCGCTGCCGCCTGGGGCTTGAGCCTGCTGACAGCTTTGGACCTGCGCTCACTGACGCTGGGCATGATGCCCGGCGGCATCGCTGAAATGAGCCTGACGGCCGAAACGCTGCAACTGTCGGTGCCGCTGGTGACTGCTTTGCAAGTGATGCGCCTGCTCTTCGTGCTGTTCCTGGCCGAGCCCTTGTTCCGTTACTGGATGAGCAAGCGGCCCGCATGACCTGTCGGGGCCTGACGGCCCCGTCTGGCTCACAGCGGTGGCAACGCCCAGTTAATGGGCGCCAGCCCGCGCTGCTCGAGAAAGCCGTTGGCACGGCTGAAATGCCCACAGCCAAGAAACCCACGGTACGCCGACAACGGCGAGGGGTGCACCGACTTGAGCACCAGGTGCTTGGTGCCGTCGATCAGCTTCTGTTTGCTCTGCGCATGAGCCCCCCACAGCAGAAACACCACATGCTCACACTGCTCGCTGACCACCTCGATGATACGGTCGGTGAAGAACTCCCAGCCTTTCTTGGCGTGGGAGGCCGCGTTGCCCCGCTCCACGGTCATGGTGGTGTTGAGCAGCAACACGCCCTGCTCGGCCCAGCTTTGCAGGTAGCCATGGTTGGGGATGGGAATGTTCAGGTCGCGGTGCAGCTCCTTGTAGATGTTCACCAGCGACGGCGGCGTGGGCACGCCAGGCTGCACCGAGAAGCACAGGCCATGGGCCTGTCCTGGGCCGTGGTAGGGGTCCTGGCCGAGAATCACCACCTTGACCTGATCCAGGGGGGTGGAGTTGAGTGCATTGAAGATCAGCGGACCAGGTGGGTAGATCTGTTTGCCGGCGGCATATTCACCGCGCAGGAACTCGCGCAACTGCTGCATGTAGGGCTGCTCGAACTCGGCACGCAAGGCGGCTTTCCAACTGGGCTCGAGTTTGATGCGATCGTCGTCAGTCATGGGGGCTTCCGTAAACAATGGGGCGACACTAGGGGTGACACCGACGCTTGTCAAACGATCCGACCAGTGCCCGGCGGGATCGACCAGGCAGGCCATACTTGAGCGGTAACCTGAATGAGGTAAGCCATGAGCATTCATTGCCAAGTACTGACAGGCGCCGATGGCGCTCGCCTGGGCATCGCTACCCTTGATGCGCCAAGGGCGCTCAATGCCCTCGACCTGCCAATGATAGAGACGCTGGCCGAGCAGTTGCACAGCTGGGCGCAAGACCCGGGCATCGCCTGTGTGCTACTGCGTGGCAATGGCGCCAAGGCATTCTGCGCCGGGGGCGACGTGCGAGCGCTGGCCCAGGCGTGCCGCGAGCAGCCTGGCAGCGTGCCA
Source organism: Pseudomonas sp. KCJK9111 (assembly GCF_046231935.1). Taxonomy (NCBI): domain Bacteria; kingdom Pseudomonadati; phylum Pseudomonadota; class Gammaproteobacteria; order Pseudomonadales; family Pseudomonadaceae; genus Pseudomonas; species Pseudomonas sp. KCJK9111. The sequence goes on from NZ_JBJJMO010000004.1 coordinate 117,177, forward strand.
CCGCTGGCTGCATCGTTCTTCGCCGCCGAATATCGCCTGGACCATGCCCTGCATACTTACCCCAAGCCACTGCTGTGCTGGGGCCATGGCCATGTGCTGGGCGGCGGCATGGGTTTGCTCCAAGGCGCCAACGTACGCATCGTAACCCCCAGCAGCGCACTGGCCATGCCTGAGATCAGCATTGGTCTGTACCCTGACGTGGGGGCCAGCTGGTTCCTGGCCCGCTTGCCGGGCAAGCTGGGGTTGTTCCTGGGGCTCACCGGTGCACCTATCAATGCGCGCGATGCACTGGACTTGGGGTTGGCTGACCGTTTCATGGGCGAAGACCGACAAGCGGCGTTGATCGACGAACTGCTGCAGATGAACTGGCAGGAGCAGACCGCGCTGCAACTCAACAGCCTGCTCAGGGCTGAGGCGCATTGCGCCCGCCAGGCACTGCCGGCGGCCCAGTGGTTGCCACGCCGCGCGCTCATCGACGCGCTGCTCGATGTCACCTGCGCGGGCGCAGCCTGGCGGGCAGTGGCGAGCCTGCGTCAGCACGACGACCCGCTGCTGTCGGCAGCCGCCGAGCGCATGCTGGGCGGCTGTCCGCTGACGGCTCATCTGGTGTGGGAGCAAATTCAGCGGGCCCGACACCTGTCACTGGCGCAGGCGCTGCAGATGGAATACGCCATGAGCCTGAACTGCTGTCGTCATCCGGAGTTCAGCGAAGGGGTGCGTGCCCGCCTGCTGGACAAGGATCACCAACCGCGCTGGCACTGGCCGGATGTGGACCACGTGCCCGCAGCCGTGGTGCAGGCACACTTCCAAGCGCCGTGGGAAGGCCATCATCCGCTGGCGGACCTGCACTAGCGGCGCGTCGGGCGCAGGGCGCTCCTCACCTGATCAATGGCCTCGCCCACGCCTGTCACCCCAGCCGCCTTGATGCCGACCTCCATCCTGGAAGCGCGGGCCATCGTTGCGGTAGTCGTGTCGATCGCGGTCGCGCCTGTAGTCCCAGCGCTGGCGATGACCGTAATCGTAGCGCGGGTTGCCGTGCCAGCGTCGCACGTCGGGCGGCGGCAACGGTCGGTAGCCGGGCGGCGCATGGTAACGAGGCACCGGTTGATAGTAGTAGCGCGGTTGTGGTGGCACCGGATAACGATCGTACCGGTAGTAGCCGGGCGCATAGCCGGGCGAAACATATCGGTCGGTAACGTAATAGTCGGAGCGATAATAGGTCGACCGACCAGCGTAGGGCGCACAGGCGCCAAGCGTCAGCCCGAGCAGGGCCACAAGCAGAATTCGATAGGACATAGGCGGCCTCCCGGACCGCTGAGGTGCCCGTGCAGCGAACGCTGCCGAGCGTCGATGCACGACACGTTGATCGACATGGAATAAGACAAGCGCCAACCCGTGCAGTGCCATACTGGTAATAATTTGATACAGCTGCGGCTTCTGGACAAAATCTTGCAGTCATTTAAAGCCCGGAACACTAGAATGTGCGGCCCGGCACACATCATGGGAAGATCATGCCTTCACGCTCCGCTCCGTCATCGCAGCGTTCGTTAATCGCCGCCCTGCTGATGCTGCTGGCCTGCGGTTTCCTCGCCACGTCGCTGCTGAGTTATTTCTCCTCGCGCAGCGCCATACGTGACGGCATCATCAATACCGAATTGCCGCTGACCTCCGACACGGTCTATTCGGAAATCCAGAAAGACCTGATCCGCCCTGTTCTGATCGCCTCAATGATGGCCCAGGACACTTTCCTGCGAGACTGGGTGCTGGCCGGTGAGCAGGATGCCCAGCGCATGACCCGCTACCTGGGCGAGGTAACGGGCAAGCAGGGCATCTTCACGTCCTTTTTCGTCTCCGAACACACGCTGACCTACTACCAGGCCAAGGGCGTGCTCAAGCAGGTCCAGCCACAGGCCTGGCGCGATGCCTGGTACTTCCGCCTGCGCGACCAGGCGGCACCTTACGAGATCAATGTAGACCTGGACATGGCCAACCAGGACAACCTGACCGTGTTCATCAACTACAAGGTGCACGACTACCAGGATCGCTTCATCGGCGCGGCAGGGGTGGGGCTGAGCGTTTCCACCGTGGTCAGGATGATCGATCAGTACCAACACCGCTATCAGCGATCCGTGGTCTTCGTCGACGCCCAGGGCAAGGTGTTGATGACAGGCTCAGGCGGTGGCCCGCAGGGCCTGCGCGTCGGCCAGTCGCTGGTCGACAGCCCGGACCTGGGCGGCGTGCTGGCACGCCAGCCGGTGCCTGGCGAAGGCAGTCATGAATACCGCGACCTTGAAGGCCACAGCCATTTTCTGAACGTGCGCCACTTGCCGGAACTGGATTGGTACCTGCTGGTGGACAAACGCGAGACCGGGGCGCTGGACCGGATCCGTCATTCGCTGTACCTGAACCTGGCGATCTGCGCCATGATCACCCTTGTGGTGATAGCCCTGGTGCATGCGATGGTGCGCCGCCACCAGGCCAGCACCGAAGCCCTGGCCACGCTCGACAGCCTGACCGGGCTGCCCAATCGGCGCAGCTTCGACCTGCTGGCCGCCCAGGCGCTGCGCGAGGCCCAGCGTGACAACAGTCCGCTGGTGGCGTTGCTGATCGACCTGGACCACTTCAAAGCCCTCAACGACACCTATGGTCATCTGGCAGGCGACGAAGTGCTGCGCCAATTTGCCAATGTCCTGCAAGGCAGCATTCGCCAGTCCGATATACTCTGCCGCTGGGGAGGCGAGGAGTTCATCGTGCTGCTGCGTGAGGCCGATGCCCGCCAGGCGAACGAGGCTGCCGAAAAGATCCGGCGCCGCGCCGAGCAACTGACCTTCAGTTACGAGGACCAGCCCCTGCGCCTGACCACCAGCATCGGGGTGAGTCATCTGCAGCCAGGCGATACCTTGCACACCCTACTGACCCGCGCCGACGGCGCCCTCTATCGTGCCAAACAGGCTGGCCGCAACCGTGTCTGCAGTGAAACCTGAAATGAACGACGATCAACGTTGCCCCGCCTGCGGTGCCCTCAACCGGTGCACCCTGGCCGATCCTGCGCAGGCCACCCAGGCTTGCTGGTGCTACAACGTGCGCATCGACCCGGCGGTATTGCAGGCCTTGCCTGCCGAACTGCGCGACCGTGCCTGCCTGTGCCCAAGCTGCGCAGGCGTCGAGGCCCAATTGGCATCGCCCGCAGGTGACGACCATGCGCCTTGATCGTTTTCTTGCCAACCTACCGACCTGCAACCGCCAGCAAGCGCGCCTGATGCTGGCTCAACGTCGCGTGCGGCTCGATGGCCAAGTGGCCAGCGACCCGCTAACGGAAGTACGGGCGTTCAGCCGGGTCGAGCTGGACGATGAGGTGCTGCAGGCGGGCCTCCCGCCACGCTACCTGATGCTGCACAAGCCGCCCGGTTGCGTCAGCGCCACCCACGACCCCCAGCATCCAACAGTCATGGACTTGCTGCCCGACGCGCTCGCGCAGGGCCTGCATATCGCCGGGCGCCTGGACTTCAATACCACCGGGCTGATGATCCTGACCAACGACGGGCAGTGGTCCCGGCGCCTGACCCAACCGGCCACCAAGCTGCCCAAGCATTACCTGGTCGAAACCCAGGACGAAATCGGCGAGCACTATGTAGCCCGGTTTCAGGAGGGGTTTCACTTTGCTTTCGAAAACCTGACGACCCAACCGGCCGACCTGCAGATCCTCGGGCCGCGCCTGGCCCGGCTCGCCATCGTCGAAGGGCGCTACCACCAGGTCAAACGCATGTTCGGGTTCTACGACAACAAGGTGGTCAAGCTGCACCGGGAGCGCATGGGCGCCATCGTGCTGGACATGGACCTGCCGCCGGGGGCATACCGTGAACTCACCTGCGAGGAAATCGCTGCCGTGTAGGCGTAATGCTACTTAGGACCGCTCCGCGGCCCATCGCGGCACGAGGCCGCTCCTACAAAGTCCGATTAGCCTGCCGAGCCAGGCTTCACTTGAGTGTGGAGCGGCCTCGTGCCGCGATGGGCCGTGAAACGGCCCCAGGGATCTTGATTGAACAGCATTATGCCGTTTAGGCCAGCCTTGTGCCGTAGGGAAAAAGGCGCAGGACAGCGGCGTGAAAAGACATTTTTTATAACGCGGGCTTCTAATTTGCCGAACGTTCTGGTAAAAAGTGCAGCTCAGATGCGGGTATAGTTTAGTGGCAAAACGAAAGCTTCCCAAGCTTTAGTTGAGGGTTCGATTCCCTCTACCCGCTCCATCTTCAAGCCAGCGTTCACATGGCTTACGCTTCCTCTACTGCCCATCCTCACTGCGCACGTTGATGCTGCAGTACCACCGCCGCTTCCCGCATAAAAATCTCGAGCGTCTTGGGCCCCACGCCTTCAAATCCCAGCAGCCATGTATTGACGTGCGCCATGTCCACCGCCGCATTGAGCAACACCTCATCCATTTCCGCTTCAAGCCCACTGCCCAAGCGATGCAGCCGCCTGGCCGTGGATTCGTCGTAGCGGGCGTAACCGGCCTGACCCAGAAGCTTCACCAGCGTGTGATGCGGACACCTCGCCAGCTTGCCTGGGGTGTTCAGGCCATGGGTATCGACCAGCAGCCGGTAGGCCTGGATCGCGACATTGGCACGAATGCGCTTGCCGATCAGAAAGCTGGCAAGCAACCACTTGTAGAGGCCGCGCCCATGGCACTGGTGTAGGTCGATGCCAAGCAGCGCGGCGCTGACCAGTATCAACCCTTGGTGCGCCGCGGGTCAGCGGAGCGAGGGTAGGTGCGCTCTTCCTCGATGGTGCCATCGGCCTTGTGAATCTTCACCGAGGCTGTCTTGCCCTCGAAGAATGTGGCCAGCGACCCCACCAGTTCTTGCTTGGTCGCGCTGTGCTTTGAGGCGCGCGCAGCACCTGCCTTCTTCAGTTCCCACCCGTCGTTGGCAGGGCTTACATGATAGGTGTCCATGACAGATCTCCTGTTCAGGTAAAGACATGACGGTCTACGTGTCGGTGTGGCCGGTGCTGGCTAGGCGCTGCACCGTGGCCACTCAAGACCTTGGAGGGATTCAAGTCCGCTCGTGTTCACTTTCAATCCCCTGCAGTTGCCGTCAAGCTCACCGATGCAGCCTGCAACGCGCTGCCAGCACTGGCGCGGCGCACTCATGGCCTAGGCTTGGCGTGGTAAAGTCTGTCGGATCCCGCTTTACGGACTCCAGCATGCCCGCACTAGACGCTACTCTTCTCCACTGGTCAGACCTTGCCGACCAGTATCCCTGCAAAACCCTGCTGGTCGGTAACGGCGCAAGCCGGGCCTTCTGGAAGCCGTTCGGGTATTTCTCGCTGTACGAGGAGGCGCAACGGGCCGGGCGTAAGAAGGGCTTGGCCATCAGCGATCAGGCCTTGTTCAAGTCATTGGGCTCCGAGCTGTTCGAACCAGTGCTGACCGCCCTCAACACCACGGTGCGTACCAACGCTGCGCTGGCCATCAACTCGACCGCGCCGCTGAACCGCTATTACTCCATCAAGGAGGCGCTGATCCACGCCGTGCGCACCGTGCACATGCCTTGGTCGGCAATGCCCGAAGCCGCCCTGAGCACCCTCAACCAGGCCCTGCGCGGCTACCGCAACGTCTATACCAGCAACTACGACCTGCTGCTGGTCTGGGCCGTGCAGCACGATCCGAAGGGTTTTGCCGAACTGTTCGACGAGCAGGGTTTTTTCGACGTGCGCCGAACGGCGGGTCAAGGCACGCGGGTGCTGCACCTGCACGGTGGCATGCACCTGCTCAAGCTGCCTGACGGCACCACCCGGCAACGCAGTGCCAGCAGCGCTGAAATGCTCGAAGGGTTCGCCGTGAATGTGCCAGGTGAAGTGCCGCTGTTCGTCAACGAGGAGCGCAGCGACGAAAAACTGCGTGCCATCCGTAGTTCGGACTACCTGAGCTGGAGCCTGGGCCAGTTGGCCAGTGGACACCAGGGCATGTGCCTGTTCGGGCAGCACCTGGACAGCAACGACCGGCACCTGCTCGACGCCATCCGCTCAGCCCGGCCCAGCCACCTGGCGATTGCCATACGCCCTTTGGGAGAGGCATCGGTCATCAATCAGAAGCGTCATTTCACCAGCCGGTTCGAAGACATGCCGGACACGGCCCTGCACTTCTTCGACGCCCAGACGCATCCGCTGGGGCTGGCAAGCGCACTACCAGGCACACCAGTCGCACAAGCGGACAGTAGCCATTTGCTTACGAAGCAGGCTTGACAGCGCCGAATACGCGCTCATAGGCCGTGCAGATGTTGATGACCATCGCACTATAGGCAAGCTCGACCACGTTTTGCCTAACAGGGTATGTACCTCGCTTCTGGAGCCAGGCAAGAATGTCTGCAAGGTGCCATAGGCATGTTCTGCCATGGTGCACGGGAGGGGGGAAGTCAATTGAATGCACGAGCATCAACTTGCGCATGTTCTGACGGGATACCCCTATCAATTCTGCAACATCCGTCAGTCCAACGAGGTCGGGAGTCGCTTCGATGAGGTTGGCCGTGGGTACTGCCCGCTGCACGTCACACAAGGCACTTCGTATTGCGTCGTCAGCAGAGCTGGCCTCACGAATGAATGAGAGCGCCAGCCTTCCCGGTTGGCCAATCCCCACCAACGCATCGTCACACCCATGCGATACCAAGCGCTCAAGAAGACCATCAATGTCGTGACGGTCACTTACCTGAAATTTGAGAGTAAATTCATAGTTCATGGAGGTGTTCCGTATCAAGGTCCATATCGCCGGATACTGCCTTTTCGATCACACAATTGTTGACCACGCGTTTGATCTGGCGGGCAAAATTGCCGAGGTTTTTTGGCGTACTCCAGATGCTGACGATACAGAATTCACCGCACCTGCAATTTGCACTGTTCCATGGACAATAGAGCTTTCCCCAACAATGCCCTCCCCCTTCAATGACTTTCCAGCCTCTAGACTGGGCGTATCGTAAAGCTGACTCGATTTCCTTATTGAAATGGGTTGGGCGCGGCATCGACTTCCTCGATTCTGGCCCAGAGACTTCGGTTGTCAACTGACAACCCTGATGCAATCTGCCTCAGCGTAATCGCAGAACGACGGCTTGATGGATAACGGACGCTAATTCAGAACTATCCTACGCCCCCCAAGACATCTTCCCAGGCTGTATTCGCGCTTGAATGTCAAAGCAACCCATCCGCCCGCAGCAACGTTTCAAGACAATGCGCCTTCACCCCGTAGAACGCCTTGAGCTGTTCTATCTTCTCCAGCAAGGCTGACTGATCCGCTGGCTGGCGCCGCTTTACGGCCAGGATCATCTTGTTCTTGTTGGTGTGCTCCAGGGATATGAACTCGAACACCTTGGTCTCGTAGCCGCAGGCCTCCAGGTACAGTGCACGCAGGCTGTCGGTGAGCATTTCGGCCTGCTGGCCCAGGTGCAGGCCATATTGCAGCATCGGTTGCAGCAGGCCCGGGCTGTGCAGCTGCGGGCGGATCTGCTTGTGGCAGCACGGTGAGCACATGATGATCGCTGCGTTGCAGCGGATGCCGGTATGGATGGCGTAGTCGGTCGCCACGTCGCAGGCGTGCAGCGCGATCATCACCTCGATGGCATCGGGCACCACGCTGCGCACATCGCCGCACTGAAACTCCAGCCCTGGGTGTTCGAGCCGCGCGGCGGCGGCGTTGCACAGCTCGACCATGTCCTGGCGCAGCTCAACGCCCGTTACCTGGGCATCGCGGCCGAGCGTATTGCGCAGGTAATCGTGCATGGCGAAGGTCAGGTAACCCTTGCCCGAGCCGAAGTCGGCCACCCGCAGGCGTTGCTCGCTCGACAAGGGGGCACTGGCCAGGGCGTGGTCGAAGACCTCGATGAACTTGTTGATTTGCTTCCACTTGCGCGACATCGACGGGATCAGTGCGCCCTGGGCATCCGTGACGCCAAGGTCGCGCAGAAACGGTCGGGCAATGTCCAGGTAGCGCTTTTTCTCGCGGTCATGCCCGTTGCTGCCAACGGTTTCCCGGGGCGCCTGGGCGCCATGGCGCTGCAGCATGGGCTTGCCCTTCTTGCTGAAGGTCAGTTGCAGCTCACCCTCTGCATCGAACAGGTGGGCATTGCGAAAGCCTTCTGGCAACAGTTCGGCGATGCACTGCAGAGCATCATCGAGCGGCAGGTTGCGGGTGATGTCGCGGGTCTGGTGGCGGTAGACCAGGGACAGGTTCGCCTGCCCCTTGACCAGCAAGGGCTTGGCGATAATGCGTTGCAGGGTCGGGTCGGTGCCGACAGGCCGCGCCAATACCAGCTTGACCACGGTGTTGCCCTGCAGGCCGGTGCGAAGCAGGTCGAGAAACTGGACGCGCGCATCCGGTGAAGTAGAAAGGGCAGACATGGGCAAACGGTACCTCCAATAGCGGGGGCCGTATTCTACACCCCCGCACAGTCGGCCAGGGTCGCGTTAGTCGAGGATTACCAGCGGCTGGGGCAGACGCCTGCACGCAAGTGCGCGTGGCGCCTGCTGGCCAAGGCGATGGCCGCACGCCTCGACGCACTCGATCATGCCCTGCAGCGCTTGCCCCTGGCGAACCTGGCTGGCCAGACGGTCAGTGAGCGTGACGCGCAGCGCCTCGTCAAGGCAAAGCGCGGCCTGCTTGTCCACCAGCAGCTGTGCGTACTGCTCGGCCTCGCTGACGAAGATCATTACGCATCCGGCGCCTGTAAAGGCCCGAGCGCCGAGGTCGAGAAACTGACGGGTGGCAAGGCGCGACGCTCGCCAGCGGCGCCAAGCCCGCGGTACGGTCCAGCGTTCCAGGCGCGGGCTGCGCAACAGCACGCAGAGGCCTACGAACAGCAGTACATTGGCAACGATCAGGCCGCGCACGCTGGGCCAGCCCAGCACCCCGTGCAGCACGCCTGGCAGCGCCAGCGCCAGCACGGCGGACCAGAATAGTGGGAAATAGGCGTAATCATCGGCGCGGCGGGCGAGCACTGCCAGCAACGCGACATCCGTGCGCCGGCCAACACCGGCCATGGCTTCAGCGAGCTGACGCTGCTGGTAGGGTTCAAGCGGGGTCATGCCGTGTTCTCGTGAGCGTTCTTATAGTTGTTTTCCCGGTGTACGGGGCTTCGTCAGCACGCGGCGGATTCAGGCATAATCCGCCGCAGGAAGATCTGCGTGCAAATCGTACAACAACAGCCGCCCGAAAACCTCGCCCATGCGTGTGTCACCGTTGGCCATGCATCGGCCCCCTTACGGAATTCATGATGAAACTGTCTCTGCTGGGCCTGGCCATGGGCCTCGTCAGCCAGGCGGCTGTCGCCGCCACTTCCGCGCCGCCGCTCGAGAACAAACAGGCCTTCATCGACCATCTGATCAGCCAGATGACCGAGGCCGAAAAAATCGGGCAATTGCGCCTGATCAGCATCAGCCCTGAAATGCCCCGGGAGAAGATCCGCGAGGAGATCGCCGCCGGACGCATCGGCGGCACCTTCAATTCGCGCACGGCACCGGAAAACCGGCCGATGCAGGACGCGGCCATGCGCAGCCGGCTGAAGATCCCGATGTTCTTCGCCTACGACACGGTACATGGCGAGCGCACCATCTTCCCCATCGGCCTGGGCATGGCCGCCACCTGGGACATGGACGCCGTCGCTAAGGTCGGCCGCACAGCGGCCATCGAAGCGGCTGCCGACGCACTGGACATGACCTTTGCGCCGATGGTCGACATCGCCCGGGATCCACGCTGGGGTCGCACCAGTGAGGGCTTTGGCGAGGACACGTACCTGACCGCGAAAATCGGCCAGGTAATGGTCCGCGCGTTCCAGGGCAGCAGCCCGGCCAACCCGGACAGCATCATGGCCATCGTCAAGCATTTCGCCCTTTACGGCGCAGTGGAAGGTGGGCGTGACTACAACACGGTCGATATGAGCCTGCCGAAGATGTACAACGATTACCTGCCGCCCTACCGCGCCGCGATCGATGCCGGCGCCGGTGGTGTGATGGTTGCGCTGAACTCGATCAACGGCGTGCCGGCCACCTCCAACACCTGGCTGATGAACGACGTGCTGCGCAAGGAGTGGGGCTTCAAAGGCGTGACCATCAGCGATCATGGCGCCATCCAGGAGCTGATCCGCCATGGCGTGGCGCGCGACGGTCGCGAGGCGGCCAAGCTGGCGATCAAGGCGGGCATCGACATGAGCATGAACGACACCTTGTACGGCGAGGAGCTACCAGGGTTGCTCAAGGCGGGCGACGTGAGCCAGGCAGAGCTGGATCAGGCCGTGCGCGAAGTGCTGGGCGCCAAATACGACATGGGCCTGTTCAAGAACCCCTACGTGCGCATCGGCGCGGCGCAGAACGACCTCAAGGACTACTACGGCGAGGACCGCCTGCACCGCGACGCCGCGCGCGACGTGGCGCGCCGCAGCCTGGTGCTGCTGGAAAACCGCAGGCAGACGCTGCCGCTCAGTAAAGATGCCACCATCGCCCTGGTCGGCCCTCTTGCCGACGCACCGATCGACATGATGGGCAGCTGGGCAGCAGACGGGCGCCCCACCCACTCGGTCACGGTGCGCGAAGGGCTGCGCCGCGCCATCGAGGGCAAGGGCAAGCTGGTCTACGCCAAGGGCTCCAACGTCACCGGTGACAAGGCCATTCTCGACTACCTGAACTTCCTCAACTTCGATGCGCCGGAAATCGTCGACGACCCTCGCCCACCTGCGGTGCTCATCGACGAAGCGGTCAAGGCCGCGCAGCAGGCGGACGTGGTCGTGGCGGTGGTCGGCGAATCGCGCGGCATGTCCCATGAATCTTCCAGCCGCACCACGCTGCAGGTACCGGCCAACCAGCGTGCACTGATCGAGGCCTTGAAGGCCACCGGCAAGCCGCTGGTGCTGGTGCTGATGAATGGCCGGCCACTGTCCATCGGCTGGGAGCGCGAGCAGGCCGATGCCCTGCTCGAAACGTGGTTCGCCGGTACCGAAGGTGGCAACGCCATTGCCGACGTGCTGTTCGGCGACTACAACCCCTCCGGCAAGCTACCGATCACCTTCCCACGCTCGGTCGGGCAGATTCCGATGTACTACAACCACACTCGTATTGGCCGTCCGTTCACGCCTGGCAAACCCGGCAACTACACCTCCCAGTACTTCGAAGAACCCAACGGGCCGCTGTATCCCTTCGGTTACGGCCTGAGCTACAGCACGTTCGAACTGTCGGGGCTCGCGCTTTCTGGCAACAAGCTCAAGCGCGGGGACACGTTGCAAGCCAGCATCGTGGTGCGCAATACCGGCAAGGTGGCCGGCGAGACCGTTGTGCAACTGTACGTGCAGGATGTGTCCGCCTCGATGAGCCGCCCGGTCAAGGAGCTGAAGAACTTCCAGAAGCTCATGCTCAAGCCCGGCGAAACACGGACCGTGACCTTCAGCATCGGCGAAGAAGACCTGAAGTTCTACAATGGCCAGCTGCAGCGCGTTGCCGAGCCCGGGGCGTTCAACGTCCAGGTGGGCCTGGACTCCGAGGCGGTGCAACAGCAGGGCTTCGAACTGCTGTAAGTGTCGATCCTTGACGGCCTTTTCGCGGACAGACCGGGGCGGCGGTGCAGCGCTCCGGTTTCGCCAAAGCAGGCTCCTTCCCCACCCACGCGGATCTGCTCCCAATGCCTTTTTCCTATCGCGCCCTGCGTCTGGGGCTGATCACCCTGGTGATCGTGCTGGGTACCGTCCTCTGTGCCAGCTGGGCCATGCACCAGGCCAAACGCCAGGCCATGGAAGCGGACGCCCGCCAGGCCAGCCAGCAACTGGGGCTGTATGCCAATGCCTTGCACACCCTCATCGACCGCTATCGGGCCCTGCCTGCAGTACTGGCCCTGGACCCGGAACTGATCGACGCTTTGCGCGGCCCGGTACAGGCGCGAACCCAGGATGCCCTGAACCGCAAGCTCGAGCGCATCAACGGTGCAGCCAACTCTTCCACCCTCGAACTGCTCGACCGCAACGGGCTGGCGGTGGCAGCCAGCAACTGGCGGCTACCCACCAGCTATGTGGGTTCCAACTACGGCTTTCGCCCTTATTTCAAGCAAACCCGCAGCCTGGGTAATGGCCGCTTCTATGCCGTTGGCGTAACCAGCGGGGTACCCGGCTACTTTCTGTCCAGCGCGGTGAACGACGAACAGGGTCGCTTTCTCGGCGCCATGGTGGTCAAGCTGGAATTTCCCGAGCTTGAGCGCGAGTGGCGCCAGGGCAGCGACATATTGCTGGTCAGCGATGCCCGTGGCATTACCTTCATCGCCAACCAGGACGGCTGGCGTTACCGGGAACTGCGCCCATTGGACGGCGCTGACCGGGCCGAACTGGCGCAGACCCGTCAGTACGACAAGCACCCGTTGATACCGCTGATGCACCAGGTGCTGATGCGTTTCGCTGAAAACAGCACCCTCAGCCGGGTGCAGGCCCCGCAAGGCGAGACCGAGTTCTTGTGGGAAAGCCTGCCGCTGGAAAGCGAGCAATGGACCCTGCACCTGCTGCGCAAGCCCCAGGTGGGAACCGACGCGCGCAATGCCGGCCTGGGTGCTGCAGCGGTATGGCTGAGCCTGGTATTCGCCGCCTTGCTGGTCAGCCAGCGCCTGCGCCTGTCACGCCTGCGCCAACGCAGCCGCGAGGAGCTCAAGCGCCAGGTCGAGGAACGCACCCGCGAGCTGCGCACGGCCCAGGAAGGGCTGGTGCAAACGGCCAAGCTGGCGGCCCTGGGGCAGATGTCCGCCGCCATGGCGCACGAAATCAACCAGCCCCTCACGACCCAGCGCATGCAGCTGGAAACCCTGAAACTGCTGCTGGACCACGGGCGCTACGACGAGGCTCGTCAGGCCCTGGAACCACTGGAGCAGATGTTGTCGCGCATGGCATCGCTGACCGGGCACCTGAAGACGTTTGCCCGTAACAGCCCAGGCGGCTTGCGCGAGCGCCTGGACTTGGCCGGCGTGGTCGACCAGGCGCTGGACCTGTTGCAGGCGCGCCTGCATGCCCTGGACGTGCAGTTGGCCCTGTACCTGGCGCGTCCGGCGTGGGTGCGCGGCGACGCCATCCGCCTGGAACAGGTGCTGATCAACCTTCTGAGCAACGCGTTGGACGCGATGGCAGACAAGCGCTACCGGCGGCTGGAAATCCGCATCGAGCCCGATGCGCAGCGTTGGCGCCTGAGCGTGCTCGATTCGGGGGGTGGTATCGCGGCCGAGGACCTGCCCAGGATCTTCGACCCTTTCTTCACCACCAAGCCCGTAGGTGATGGCCTGGGCTTGGGCCTGGCGATCTCCTATGGCATCGTGCACGACGCCGGTGGGCAGCTGCTGGCCGAAAACGTACCGGGCGGCGCGCGCCTTAGCATCACCTTGCCTCGCGATCAGGAGCCTGCATGTTGAACTCAGTGATGGTCATAGACGATGAAGCCAGTATTCGTACGGCCGTCGAGCAATGGCTGAGCCTGTCGGGCTTCGAAGTCCAGGTCTTTGCCCGTGCCGATGAGGGCCTGGCGTACATCGGCCAGGACTATCCAGGCGTGATCATCAGCGACGTGCGCATGCCTGGCATGGACGGCCTGCAACTGCTCGAACGGCTGCAGGCCAACGATCCGGACCTGCCCGTGATCCTGCTTACCGGTCACGGTGATGTACCCATGGCGGTCGAGGCCATGCGCAGCGGCGCCTACGACTTCCTGGAAAAGCCCTTCACTCCACAGCACCTGCTCGGCAGCCTTCGCCGCGCGCTGGAAAAGCGCCAGCTGGTGCTGGAAAATCGACGCCTGCATCAGCAGGCAGACCTCAGGACGCGGCTTGAAGCCACGCTGCTCGGGGTATCACCGGGCATGCAGCAGTTGCGCCGGCAAGTGCTGGACCTGGCCGCCTTGCCGGTGAACGTGCTGATTCGCGGCGAAACCGGCAGCGGCAAGGAGCAGGTCGCCCGCTGCCTGCACGACTTTGGCCCACGCGCCAGCAAACCTTTCGTCGCGCTCAACTGCGCCGCCATTCCCGAAGCCTTGTTCGAGGCCGAGCTGTTCGGCCATGAAAGCGGCGCCTTCACCGGCGCCCAGGGCAAACGCATCGGCAGGCTGGAATACGCCGATGGCGGCACGGTCTTTCTCGATGAAATCGAAAGCATGCCCCTGGCGCAACAGGCCAAGTTGCTGCGCGTGATCCAGGACCAGAAGATCGAGCGCCTGGGCGCGAACCAGAGCATCGGCGTGGACCTGCGCATCATCGCTGCCACCAAGCCCGACCTGTTCGATGAAGCCCGGGCCGGCCGCTTTCGCGAGGACCTGGCCTACCGCCTGAACGTTGCAGAGTTGCGCCTGCCGCCTTTGCGCGAACGACGGGAAGACATCGTCCTGTTGTTCGAGCACTTCGCGCAGGCAGCCGCGTCCCGAATTGGCCGCACAGCCCTGCCCCAGTCGGGTCAGCAGTTGGCGCAACTGCTGACCCATGATTGGCCGGGCAACGTGCGTGAACTGGCCAACGCGGCGGAGCGCCACGTACTGGGGCTCGGTTCGCCCATGCCAGAACAGACGCCTGTCGGGCAGTCGCTGGCTGAGCGCGTGGAGGCATTCGAGGCGCAGTGCCTGCGTGCTTCCCTGCGCCAACATGCCGGCGAGATCAAGGCGGTGATGCACGACCTGCAAATGCCCCGCCGTACCTTGAACGAGAAAATGCAGCGCCATGGGCTGGTGCGGGACGAATTCGTCAACGCGCCATAAGCGGAAACTCGCCTACATCTGCGCACTGATGAGCGGAATCTTGCTTATACAGGTGAACCGCCGTTGCGCGCACGCCGTACTGAGTGCATCTCAATTTCTGCTCAACGCCATGATCCATACGGGTTCCACGTCAGCGTGCACCCGGATGAAGCAAGGGCGCCTCGTTTTGGCACACCTTCTGCAAAAGCCCCTGCAAGCTGCGCCCTGCGCGCTTTCACAACAACAATGAGAAGGTGTCCCCTGATGGATAACGCTACCTCCCTGCCTAACGGGGCGGCCGCAACGCCTGCCGCGCCAAGAACCACTGCCAGTCGCCTCAAATCGATCTTCAGCGGTTCGATCGGCAACATGGTCGAATGGTACGACTGGTACGTCTATGCAGCGTTCTCGCTGTATTTCGCCAAGGCTTTCTTCCCGGCCGGCGATTCCACGGCTCAACTGCTCAATACCGCTGCCATCTTTGCCGTGGGCTTTTTGATGCGCCCGATTGGTGGCTGGCTGATGGGCATGTACGCCGACCGCAAGGGGCGCAAGGCTGCGCTGATGGCCTCGGTGCTGCTGATGTGCGCAGGCTCGCTGGTCATTGCCCTCACCCCCGGCTATGAGACCATCGGCGTAGCAGCGCCGGTCCTGCTGGTGGTCGCTCGCTTGATGCAAGGGTTGTCGGTGGGGGGTGAATACGGCACCTCGGCCACCTACCTGAGCGAAATGGCGAGCAAGGAGCGTCGGGGCTTCTTCTCCAGCTTCCAATACGTGACGCTGATCTCGGGCCAGCTTATCGCCCTGGCGGTCCTGATCGTTCTGCAACAGACCCTGACCACCGAGCAACTGTACGCCTGGGGCTGGCGCGTGCCGTTCGTGATCGGTGCCCTGTGTGCGGTGGTTGCCCTCTACCTGCGACGGGGCATGGAAGAAACCGCGTCGTTCACCAAGAAGGAGAAAGCCAAGGAAAGCCTGATGCGCACCTTGATGCGCCACCCCAAGGAACTGCTGACCGTGGTCGGCCTGACCATGGGCGGTACCCTGGCCTTCTACACCTACACCACCTACATGCAGAAATACCTGGTCAATACAGTCGGGATGAGCATCAGCGATTCGACCACCATCTCTGCCGCGACGCTGTTCCTGTTCATGTGCCTGCAACCTTTGGTGGGTGGGCTGTCGGACAAGATCGGCCGGCGCCCTATTCTGATTGCCTTCGGGGTGCTCGGCACGCTGTTCACGGTGCCGATCCTCAGCACCTTGCATACCATCCAGACCTGGTGGGGCGCGTTCTTCCTGATCATGGCGGCGTTGATCATCGTCAGCGGCTACACCTCGATCAACGCAGTGGTGAAGGCTGAACTGTTCCCGACCGAAATCCGTGCCCTGGGCGTTGGCTTGCCCTACGCCCTGACCGTGTCCATCTTCGGCGGTACGGCCGAATACGTGGCCCTGTGGTTCAAGAGCGCCGGCATGGAAAGCGGCTTCTACTGGTACGTCACAGGCTGCATCGCCTGCTCGCTGCTGGTGTATGCCACCATGAAGGACACCAAGCAGCATTCGCGGATCACCACTGACTAAGCCATCCCACGCTTAGCACTGCTTCGGGCGCCTAGAGGGCGCCCGATTTCGTTTTGGGCACCCCGAGCCCGTGGGATTACCCAGGCGCCAGCCCTCCCCCTGCAGGCCCAGCTTGCACCTTCGCACCGCCCGCACTGGCACGACGTTCATCTGACGCGCTTGGCTTAATGGCCTATTAATCACACTCCGGCATATTGCATCCCTGAGCAACAGCGCCAGCACCTGCTCCGCGAAACCCGCCGATTGGCTACCTACCAATACAGATGCGCACCCCAAATAATCGAATAAGTCGATCATTAAGCACGATTTTTAGCGCTTTTTAATCGTATTAATCAGCGTAACATTGAATTTATCGAAACAACTCACTAACTCTGGAGCTTCCCCATGAAAAGCAAACTCATCCTGACCCTCGCCCTTTGCGCATTTGCCGCAGGCGCATCCGCCGAGGATGGATTCGATCGCACCCATGCGCATACCTTCGCGGCGGCGCCCGCTCAAGCCACCGGCTATGCCGAGGATGGCTTTGACCGCACCGGTGGCCAGCGCTTCGCCGAAGACGGCTTTGACCGCACCGGTGGCCAACGTTTCGCCGAAGACGGCTTTGACCGCACCGGCGGCCAGCGCTTCGCCGAAGACGGCTTCGATCGCACCAACGCTCATCGCATCAGCTGATAGCAACCATGCGTATCCAGCCCGGCTTTCGCCGGGCTCCAGCATTCCCAGTTGGCCTCAGCCTTGGCACACTGGTCGCCTCTCAAACCAGGAGGTGGGCCGGCAAGCCCAGCGCAGATGTATTACTACGAACCCGCCAAAGGCCATGGCCTGCCCCATGATCCGTTCAACGCCATCGTCGGCCCTCGGCCGATCGGCTGGATATCCTCGCAGGACCAGCAAGGCCGTCTGAATCTCGCGCCTTACAGCTTCTTCAACGCCTTCAACTACATTCCACCGATCATCGGTTTCTGCAGCGTCGGGCGCAAAGACAGCCTGAACAATATCGAGCAAACCGGTGAGTTCGTCTGGAACCTGGCCACCCGCCCTCTGGCCGAGCAGATGAACCTGAGCTGCTCTGCTGTACCGCCGGAGGTGAACGAGTTCGACCTCAGCGGTCTGACGGCCACGCCCTCGAGCGTGGTGAAGGTGCCACGGGTAGGGGAAACCCCCGTGGCGTTCGAATGCAAGGTGACGCAGATCGTGCAACTGCAGCGCGCTGACCAGGCACTGGTGCCCAGCTGGTTGATCCTGGGCGAGGTGGTGGCGGTGCACATCGCCGAGCGCCTGCTCAAGGACGGTATCTACGACACCGCGGCAGCCGAGCCCATCCTGCGTGGCGGTGGCCCGGCGGACTACTTCGAGCTGGGCAACCTGTTCAAGATGCCCAGGCCCAAAGCCTGATCACCAGATCAGCTCACCCGCCTCGCTGACCCCTTGCAGGCGTTGCAACTGACCCGTGGCCGCCTCGTCGGCAGCCACGGCGCCCTTGAACACTTGCCCATCGAGCACCTTGTGAAAGCGCGGTGCGCCGCCCATGCCCAAGGCCTTCACGGCAATGGCTGCGTGGTAGCCACCGCCTTCGGCCGGCACTATTGCCGACACGGCTTCGAACTGGGGAAACTCTCTACGTGCCATCGTTGCCATACGCCTTGTGAGTGAAACCGAGATGGTACCCACTGGCTCGATGACGCGGCAATCACTGGCCTGGGCGCCCGCAGCACAGGCTCAGCCGAACGTGTGCAGATCCAGGCTGCTCACCACCTGGGCTTGCAGCAACTCGCCGAACACATTGAGCGTTGGCGAAGCGAAGTAACCATTCATCGCCTGCTGGTCCTGCCAGCTACCGCTCAATAACCACAACTCGTCATCGGCCTGCGAGCGCTGCACCGAAAAGCTCAGGCAACCTGGTGTTTCCAGCGACGGCACCAACAGGTCGCGCAAGCGTGCGCCGAGTTCGGCCGAGCGCCCGCTGCTGGCTCGAATCAAGGCAAGGTGGGTGACCGGTTGTTGTAGCCTCATTGCACAATCTCCCTGAAGCAGCAGTCGAATACCTGGCTTGCAAGGCTAGGGCCTGGGCGCGTCTGCGCGTTAGGCCATTACTGCACACCGATTGCCTGATTCTGCAACGCGGCAGGATCAGGCAATCGATCTGCAGTATTCGACTAGCTTCGACGATTGCCCAAACCTATGCTGCGTCGGTCAGCAGAGGAAAGCCCCATGCCCATCGCCCCGTCCCTAGATCCGCACCTGGAGGTTCAGCGCCAGGAGCTGGCCGACTTGATCGCTCGCCATGCAGGCGACCCCTATGGGCCGGCCTCAGCCATCGACAACCTTTTCCTGGTGCGCTACACCGAGAACATTCGCTCCGTACCCACCCTGGCGCAACCTGCGCTGTGCATTCTGGCCCAAGGCAGCAAGAGCTTGTTCCTCGGGGACGAACAGTACGCCTACGACCCGCTGCACTACATGGTGGTGTCGGTCACCTTGCCCCTGAGCGCGGTCAAGCTCGACGCCAGCCCGCATAGCCCGAGCCTGGGTTTGCGCATGGACCTGGACCCTGCCGAGATCAGCCAGCTGATCGCCGACAGCGGTCCGATGCTGGTACCCAATCGCCCCTATGGGCGCGGCCTGTATGTGGAAAAAACCGACGGCGCGCTGCTCGATGCCTTGCTGCGTCTGCTCCGCCTGCTCGACACGCCACGCGACATCGCCATGCTGGCCCCGCTGGTGCGCAGAGAGATTCTCTACCGCCTGCTGCGCGGCCCGCAGGGCTACCGGCTGTACGAAATTGCCTTGGCCAATAGCCAGACCCACCGCGTGTGCCAGGCCATCAGCTGGCTCAACGACAACTACCAGCGGCCACTGCGCATCGAGGACCTGGCCCGCGAGGTCAACCTCAGCGTTTCTACCCTGCACCATCGCTTCAAGGCGGTGACTTCGATGAGCCCGCTGCAGTACCAGAAACAACTGCGCTTGCAGGAAGCCCGGCGCCTGATGCTCAACGATGGCCTGGAGGCCGCTGTGGCGGCCTATCGGGTGGGTTACGAGAGCCCGTCGCAATTCAGCCGTGAGTACAGCCGCCTTTACGGCGCACCGCCTATCCGTGACATGGCCCGGCTGCGGTCAAGCGCGGTGTAGCGACAACGAGGTCACCGCAGCGCTGCATAGCGTAATGCGCACAGTCACTGAAGCGGCCATTGCATCTCGCCCTTGGCCACCTTGGCGCTGAGCTCGAGCGCACTCTGATCGCCCAACCCCGGATAGTGTCGTTTCATGGCCTCGACCAGCGCCGCCGCATCCCTTGCCACTCGCGCCTGCGCCTCGAAGGTGCGGATGTAATCGGCGGTAAAGCCAACGGACTGCGGTGAGTAATCACTGGCACCGACAAAGTGGCCGGGCACCACGGTTTGCGGCGCAAGTGCCTGGATGTCCGCCAGGGTTTGCAGCCAATGGGCACGCGAGGATGCCGATTGTGTGTCGGCCATCCACACATGAATGTTCTGCGAAACCACGACGCCGCCAACCACTGCCTTGATCGAAGGTATCCAGACAAAGCTGCGGTCTGGCTGCGGTCCTTCGAGGCCGCGCACCTCCAGCACTTGGTCCTCGAGCAGCAGACGGTTGCCTGCCAGCGCCTTGGGCAGCACCAGCCGTTCAGGTTTGTCCGCCCCCATTTCAGGCCCCCAGTACGCCAGTTTGGCCTCCATGGTGTTGCGGATGTGTTCGACGGTGGCGGCCGAGGCCACTACCTCGGCGTCCGGGAACGCCTGGGTCAGGGTTGCCAGGCCGAAGTAGTAATCGGGGTCGCCCTGGCTGATGTAGATCGTCGTCAGGCGCTTGCCACTGGCGCGTAGTCGCTGCACCAGTTGCCGGGCGTGGTCATTGCCAAATTGTGCATCGATCAATACGGCGTCACGTTGACCGCTTACGATCACGGAGCTGACCGCGAACGGCGCATCGGCGCCAGGGTTGTAAACGTCCAGTTGCAGGGGGGCGGCTGCCAGCAGTGGGGCGGCACAGGCCAGGCATCCGAGCACTAGGCCACGCAAGGGAGAAAGCAGTGTCATCGCAGGCATCCGTCAGAATGGGAATGCCTGGCAGCTTATGGGGCGACACCCTGCAGAAAAATGCCATGCTTGCACATGGTTTGTTTCTAAAATCGGGCAAATGATGGATCGTCTAACCGCTATGCGCGTTTTCGTCACGGTCGTGGACCTTGGCAGTCAGTCGGCGGCGGCCGAGCACCTGCTGCTCTCGCGGCCCGTGGTCTCTCGGTACCTGGCACAGCTCGAAGCGTGGGTGGGGGCGCGGTTGATGCAGCGCACCACGCGCCGGCTCAGCCTCACTGCCGCGGGCCAGGACATCCTGCCGCGCTGCAGGCAATTGCTGGAGCTGGCCAGCGACCTGCAGGGGGCCGTACAACAGCAAGACCAGACACCGCGAGGGACATTGCGTATCAGCGTCAGTACGTCATTTGGACAGGCGCAGCTGGCCGATGCCGTGGCCGCCTACGTGCGCCAGTACCCCTTGGTAAAAGTCGATCTGCAGATGCTCGATCGCACCGTGAACCTGGTGGACGAACGCATCGACCTGGCCATCCGCAACAGCAACGACCTGGACCCCAGCCTGGTTGCCCGCCGCCTGAGCGTATGCCGCTCGGTGATCTGCGCCGCGCCCGCCTACCTGGCCGAACACGGCACGCCCGAGCGGGTCGAGGACCTGGCGCACCACAATTGCCTGACGCACAGCTATTACGGCAATGGCGTGTGGCAATTCGAGGTCGACGGCCAACCGGTTGCGGTGCCGGTCAAGGGCAACATCAGTGCCAACGAATCCCTGACTTTGCAAAGGGCCGTAGCAGCAGGCGCCGGCATCGCCTTGCTCCCGTCCTACCAGGCGGCCGCCGCCCTGCGCAGCGCAGAACTGGTGCGCCTGCTTCCCGAGGCCAGGCCGCAGGCCCTGGACCTGACGGCGGTCTATACCTCGCGCAAGCACATGCCGGCGACCTTGCGCACCCTGCTGGACTTTCTCGTCCAGCGCTTTGAGGAGGAACCGGCCTGGGACCGGGACCTGTAAGCGCCCGTTTACTCCTCGACGCTCATGTATTCCTTGGCCCAGCGGATGTAGTCCTCGGGCTGGGTGTAGGTATGCGAAAGCTCGGTGGCGCTCAAGTTATCGGACTTGTGCTGCTGGCCACGCTGCTGGCGCAGGCAGTCGTACGTCGCCTTGATGGCGGCGAAGTAAGCCGCGTGGCCGTCGACGGCGATGCGCACGCCAAGGCTTGCCAGGCGCTCGTCGTCGTGCAGGTTGGGGTTACCGTAGGTCACCAGCATCAAGGGTACGGTCAGGTGGCTGGCGATCTGTTCGAGCTGGTCGAAGTCCTTCACCCCTACCATGCAGATGCCGTCAGCACCCGCTTTCTGATAGCTCTGGGTCCGCACGATCACTTCCTCGGTGCTCAGCACACCGGCGTTGGTACGGGCGATGATCGACAGGGACGAATCGACGCGCGCCTCGAGCCCCGCACGAATTTTGCCCACGCCTTCTTCTACCGATATCAGGTCGGTGGACTTGCGGCCAAACTGGGCCGGCAACAGCGTATCTTCGATCGTCAACGCCGCCACACCGGCGCGCTCCAGCTCCGTGACCGTGCGCATCACGTTAAGCGCATTGCCGTATCCGTGGTCAGCGTCTGCCAGTACCGGCAACTGGGCTACGCGACCAATTCGCGTGGCCTGCTCGACGAATTCGCTGAGTGTGATCAGGGCAAAATCCGGCGCAGCCAGTACCTGCAACGATGCCACCGACCCTCCAAGGATGCCGACCTCAAAACCCAGGTCTGCGGCAATACGCGCAGACATGGGGTCGAACACCGAGGCGGTGTGGTAGCAAGAACCTGAAGCGAGCAGCTCGCGGAAGGCAATACGCAGATCTTGGTGGGAAGCCTTGGGCATGATCACTCCGCAATTGTAGAAATTTCTGAACGGTAACTACCGGCCTCTGTATCAGGCGTACCTGCACAATTCATGGACCACTCAATTCGGGGTCATGCTCCACATGCAGGCAGAGGAATAAAGGTGTAGGAGCCAGGGGAATCCGATTAACCCCCGAGAGGTCGCACCAAGCTGGTGCAAACAGGGGCTTAGAGCGGGATTGGCATACCAAAGATATCACGGGGCCAGCCTTTGCTGGATGAATGCTCTGATGCCGATCGTGCATAGGCGATGCCCAGAGTACATAGGAAGCTACGTAACTCAGGTTACACTGCCATGCTTTGACTGCTCAAAAACAAGGAATTGCCGTGCCCCCTGCCCTGCCCGCGATTGCCCTGCGCCAGATCCTGACCGCCTTGATGCTGGCCATCTTTCTCGGCGCGCTGGATCAAACCATCGTGGCAGTGTCATTGCCTGCGATTTCCGCGCAGTTCAACGATGTCGGTCTGCTGGCCTGGGTCATTTCCGGCTATATGGTGGCCATGACCGTGGCCGTGCCGATCTACGGCAAGCTGGGCGACCTCTATGGAAGGCGTCGCATGATCCTGACCGGGATTGGCGTGTTCACCGTCGCCTCGATCGGCTGTGCGCTGGCTCAGGACATGCCGCAACTGGTCCTGGCCAGGGTGCTGCAGGGCATCGGCGCCGGCGGCATGGTATCGGTGAGCCAGGCGATCATCGGCGACTTCGTGCCCCCGCGCGAACGTGGGCGTTATCAGGGCTATTTCAGCAGCATGTATGCCCTGGCCAGCGTGGCGGGGCCGGTACTGGGCGGCTGGCTGACCGAGTACCTGACCTGGCGCTGGGTGTTCTGGATCAACCTGCCGCTGGGCATCGCCGCGCTGTGGGCGATCCAGCGCGCTCTGGCCGGTCTGCCCGTGCAGCATCGGCCTGCACAAGTGGATTACCCGGGCGCGCTGCTGCTGATCGTGGGGCTGGGCAGCCTGCTGCTCGGCATCACCCTGGTCGGCCAGGGGCAGGCCTGGACGGCCCCCAGCGTGCTGGGCCTGTTCACCTGCACCCTGGTCGCCATGGCCATGTTCATCCTCCAGGAGCGTCGCTGCGTCGAGCCACTGCTGCCGTTGAAGCTATTCAATAATCGCGCCGCGGTGCTGTGCTGGGGGGTGATTTTCTTCGCCAGTTTCCAGGCCATTTCCCTGACCATGCTGATGCCCTTGCGCTACCAAGGCCTCACCGGTGCCGGTGCCGACAGCGCCGCCTTGCATCTGCTGCCGTTGGCCATGGGGCTACCCATCGGTGCTTTTACCGCAGGACGACTGACAACGCGGCTTGGCCGCTACAAGCCGCAGATCCTGGTTGGCGCCCTGCTGATGCCCGTGTCTATCCTGGCCTTGGCGATCACCCCGCCACAGGCCGGACTGGCCAGTGCACTGTTCATGCTGCTGACAGGAATCGCGTGCGGGATGCAGTTCCCGACGTCACTGGTAGGCACACAGAATGCCGTGCAGATCCAGGACATGGGGGTCGCCACCAGCACCACCAACCTGTTTCGGTCCCTCGGTGGCGCCATGGGCGTGGCGTGCATGTCGAGCCTGCTGCTGGCCTTGCTGCACCAAGGCGGGCTGGCGTTGCTGGACAATCCGCTGCTAGGGACTTTCAAGGCCAACCCGGTGAGCCCCGAACTGCAGGCACACCTGGCGGTCACGTTCCGGCATCTGTTGATGGCCAGCGCAGGGGTTGGCGTCATTGCACTGGTGGTGGCGGTATTGCTGCCTGATCGGCCACTGCGCGGGCACTGAGGTGGCACGCAGGTAGGCTCAGGTGCGGCTCACTGGCCCGTACCCTGGGAATCAAGCCCTCACAAACCTTCACAAAGTCTCATTTGCGCATCGCCGGGCTCAAGCGCAGCATATCCAGCCCGGCGTCGACCCATTTCTCGGCGTTGCCCAGCAGGTCCACGCTGTCGGGCAACAACAGCCAACGCCTGATCAACCCGTCGACGTAGGAAAACATGGCCACCGCGGCCCGCTCCACATCCAGCTCCACCGGCAGTTGGCCGCGGCGCACGGCGTTGGCCAAGGCCAGGGTAATGCCTGTATGGCAGTCCACTACCGCCACCTGGCGCTGCTGGCGGATTTCGCACATGTCATCGGTGAACTCGCACTTGTGATGCAGAATCTCATTGATACGGCGTGTCCTGGCGTCGAGCACCAGGTCGTTGAACACTTGCAGCAGCAATTTGCGCATGCAGTCGAGCGGGTCGAGTTCGTCTTCGCTTTCGCTGGCGCGTGCAAGATGGTCATGGGTTTCATGCAGGCTGTCGAGCAGTGCCTGCACCAGTTCGGCCTTGTTATTGAAGTGCCAGTAGATTGCACCTCGCGTGACGCCCGCCTGTTCGGCGATGTCCGCAAGGGTGGTTCGCGCAACCCCGCGCTTGTAGAAAGCCCTTTCCGCCGCCTGGATGATCTGGGCGCGGGTTTCCTGGGCTTCCTCTTTGGTTCGACGGACCATGGCAGTACAACCTCATCTGGCCCGAACGCGGCGACGCGTGCGGGAAGGCTCCGGGGCGCCTCTTGGGGGCACCTGGCGGATCAAGCTAATCAAGGGCTGTGGCGGTAGCCATGGACAACCCGGCGGTATTTACAAACAACCATGAATGTAAGTATATTCCTTAGCAAGCTATTTATCCACCGGATAGCCATTTATCCAGATCAAGACATTCCATTACTCTTGAGCGTCTCCCTGCTCCTGCGATCCGAGGATTCTCATGCAATTCAAGCCAGCCGTTACCGCCCTGGTTTCAGCCGTAGCCCTCGCAACCCTGCTCAGTGGCTGCAATAAAGAAGACCAAGCCGCGCAGCAGCAGCAACAGCAGCAGGCGCCTCAAGTCGGTGTAGTGACCCTACAGCCGCAAGCCTTCACCTTGACCACCGAGCTGCCGGGCCGCACCAATGCCTACCGGATCGCCGAAGTTCGTCCACAGGTCAACGGGATCATCCTCAAGCGCCTGTTCAAGGAAGGCAGCGAGGTCAAGCAGGGCCAGCAGCTGTATCAGATCGACCCGGCCGTGTATGAAGCCAACCTGAGCAAGGCCCAGGCGGACCTGCAGGCTACCCGCTCTCTGGCTGATCGCTACAAGCAGCTAATCGAGGAGCAGGCGGTTTCCCGGCAGGAATACGACGACGCCAATGCCAAGCGCCTGCAAGCCGAGGCCTCGCTCAAGAGTGCGCAGATCGACCTGCGCTACACCAAGGTCCTGGCCCCCATCAGTGGCCGCATCGGTCGTTCGGCGGTAACCGAAGGTGCGCTGGTCAACAGCGGCCAGACCAATGCCATGGCCACCATCCAGCAACTGGACCCGATCTACGTGGACGTGACCCAATCCACCGC
The DNA here is from genome assembly GCF_046231935.1 of Pseudomonas sp. KCJK9111. Taxonomy (NCBI): domain Bacteria; kingdom Pseudomonadati; phylum Pseudomonadota; class Gammaproteobacteria; order Pseudomonadales; family Pseudomonadaceae; genus Pseudomonas; species Pseudomonas sp. KCJK9111. The sequence goes on from NZ_JBJJMO010000004.1 coordinate 142,814, forward strand.
CGAGCTGCTCAAGCTGCGGCGCGAGCTGGAAAGCGGCCAACTGCAGCGCGCCGGCGACAACGCAGCGTCCGTGCAACTGGTGCTCGAAGACGGCACCCTGTACAAGCAGGAAGGCCGCCTGGAGTTCTCCGAAGTGGCCGTGGACGAAACCACCGGCTCGGTCACCCTGCGTGCCATTTTCCCCAACCCTGACCACACGTTGCTGCCTGGCATGTTCGTGCATGCACGGCTCAAGGCCGGCGTGAACGCCAACGCCATCCTGGCACCGCAGCAGGGCGTGACGCGCGACCTCAAGGGCGCCCCTACCGCGCTGGTGGTCAACAAGGACAACAAGGTCGAACTGCGCCAGCTCAAGGCCAGCCGGACCGTGGGCAGCGACTGGCTGATCGAGGAAGGCCTCAACCCAGGCGACCGCCTGATCACCGAAGGCTTGCAGTACGTGCGCCCAGGCGCCGAGGTCAAGGTCAGCGAAGCCACCAACGTCAAGAAGCCGGGCAGCCCGAACCAGGGCAACGCAGCGAAAGCAGACGCCAAAGCGGAGTAAACCATGTCGAAGTTCTTTATTGATCGCCCGATCTTCGCCTGGGTGATCGCCTTGGTGATCATGCTGGTCGGCGCCTTGTCGATCCTGAAGTTGCCGATCAACCAGTACCCCAGCATTGCCCCACCGGCCATCGCCATTGCCGTGACCTACCCGGGCGCTTCGGCGCAAACCGTGCAGGACACCGTGGTGCAGGTGATCGAGCAGCAGCTCAACGGTATCGACAACCTGCGCTATGTGTCGTCGGAAAGTAACTCCGATGGCAGCATGACCATTACCGCCACCTTCGAGCAGGGTACCAACCCCGACACCGCCCAGGTTCAGGTGCAGAACAAGCTCAACCTGGCCACCCCCTTGCTGCCGCAGGAAGTGCAGCAACAGGGTATCCGCGTCACCAAGGCTGTGAAGAACTTCCTGATGGTGATCGGCCTGGTATCCGAAGACGGCAGCATGACCAAGGACGACCTGGCCAACTACATCGTCTCCAACATGCAGGACCCGATCTCACGGACGGCCGGTGTGGGTGACTTCCAGGTGTTCGGCGCCCAGTACGCCATGCGCATCTGGCTCGATCCGGCCAAGTTGAACAAGTTCCAGCTCACCCCGGTGGACGTCAAGACCGCCGTGGCTGCCCAGAACGTACAGGTGTCCTCCGGCCAGCTCGGCGGCCTGCCTGCCATGCCTGGGACGCAGCTCAACGCCACCATCATCGGCAAGACCCGCCTGCAGACTGCCGAGCAGTTCGAGAAGATCCTGCTCAAGGTCAACAACGATGGCTCCCAGGTCCGCCTGGGTGATGTCGCCCAGGTCAGCCTGGGCGGCGAGAACTACGCCGTCAGCGCCCAGTTCAACGGCAAGCCCGCCTCGGGCCTGGCCGTCAAGCTGGCCACGGGCGCCAACGCACTGGACACGGCCAAGGCCTTGCGCCAGACCATTGCCGACCTGGAGCCGTTCTTCCCGCCAGGGGTCAAGGCGGTATTCCCGTATGACACCACGCCGGTGGTCACCGAATCGATCAGCGGGGTTATCCATACCCTGATCGAAGCCGTCGTGCTGGTGTTCCTGGTGATGTACCTGTTCCTGCAGAACTTCCGCGCCACCGTCATCACCACCATGACCGTACCGGTGGTATTGCTGGGCACATTCGGCATCCTTGCCGCCGCTGGTTTCAGCATCAACACCTTGACCATGTTCGCCATGGTGCTGGCCATCGGCCTGCTGGTGGACGATGCCATCGTGGTCGTTGAAAACGTCGAGCGGGTGATGTCCGAAGAAGGGCTGCCGCCAAAGGAAGCCACCAAGCGCTCCATGGAGCAGATCCAGGGCGCGCTGGTGGGTATCGCCCTGGTGTTGTCGGCCGTATTGCTGCCCATGGCGTTCTTCGGCGGCTCCACCGGTGTGATCTACCGTCAGTTCTCCATCACCATCGTCTCGGCCATGGGCCTGTCGGTGCTGGTGGCGCTGGTCTTCACCCCGGCGCTGTGCGCCACCATGCTCAAGCCTTTGAAAAAGGGCCAGCACCATGAGGCCAAAGGCGGGTTCTTCGGCTGGTTCAACCGCAATTTCGATCGCAGCGTCAACGGTTACGAGCGCAGCGTAGGGGCCATCCTGCGCAACAAGATTCCGTTCCTCTTGGCCTATGCTCTGATCGTGGCTGGCATGATTTTCCTGTTCACCCGCATTCCGACTGCGTTCCTGCCCGAGGAAGACCAGGGTGTACTGTTTGCCCAGGTCCAGACGCCGGCCGGTTCCAGTGCCGAACGTACCCAGGCAGTGGTCGACCAGATGCGCGAATACCTGCTCAAGGACGAAGCCGACACGGTGTCCTCGGTGTTCACCGTCAACGGCTTCAACTTCGCCGGCCGCGGCCAGAGCTCGGGCATGGCGTTCATCATGCTCAAGCCCTGGGGTGAGCGTACGGCGGAAAACAGCGTATTCGGCCTCGCCCAGCGGGCGCAGCAGCACTTCTTCAGCTTCCGCGACGCTATGGTCTTCGCGTTCGCCCCGCCAGCGGTGCTCGAGCTGGGTAACGCCACCGGCTTCGACGTATTCCTGCAAGACCGCGGCGGTGTCGGCCATGCCAAGCTGATGGAGGCTCGCAACCAGTTCCTGGCCAAGGCTTCGCAGAGCAAGGTGCTCAGCGGTGTACGCCCCAACGGCCTGAACGACGAGCCGCAGTACCAGCTGACCATCGATGACGAGCGTGCCAGCGCCCTGGGCGTGACCATCTCGGACATCAACAACACCCTGTCGATTGCCTTCGGTGCCAGCTACGTCAACGACTTCATCGACCGCGGCCGGGTCAAGAAGGTCTACATCCAGGGCGAAGCCAATGCCCGGATGAGCCCGGAAGACCTGCAGAAGTGGTATGTGCGCAACGCCGATGGCGAAATGGTGCCGTTCTCTTCCTTCGCCAAAGGTGAATGGACCTACGGCTCGCCCAAGCTTTCGCGCTACAACGGCGTGGAAGCCATGGAAATCCTCGGTGCCCCTGCACCTGGCTACAGTACCGGTGAGGCCATGGCCGAGGTCGAGCGCATCGCCGGTGAACTGCCAAGCGGCGTAGGGTTCTCCTGGACGGGCATATCCTACGAGGAGAAGCTCTCCGGTTCGCAAATGCCGGCCCTGTTCGCCCTGTCGCTGCTGTTCGTGTTCCTGTGCCTGGCAGCGCTGTACGAAAGCTGGTCGATCCCGATCGCCGTGGTGCTGGTGGTGCCACTGGGCATCATTGGTGCGTTGATCGCTACCAGCCTGCGCGGGCTGTCCAATGACGTGTACTTCCTGGTCGGCCTCTTGACCACCATCGGCCTGGCGGCCAAGAACGCCATTCTGATCGTCGAGTTCGCCAAGGAATTGCACGAGCAGGGCCGCAGCCTGTACGACGCGGCGATCGAGGCGTGCCGCATGCGTTTGCGCCCGATCATCATGACCTCGCTGGCCTTCATCCTCGGCGTGGTACCGTTGACCATCGCCAGCGGCGCCGGCGCCGGCAGCCAGCACGCCATTGGTACCGGCGTGATCGGCGGCATGATCAGTGCGACCGTACTGGCCATCTTCTGGGTACCGTTGTTCTTCGTCGCAGTGTCGTCGCTGTTCGGCAGCAAAGAGCCGAAAAAAGATGACACCCCTGAAACTCCACGTTATGAGGCTGGGCAATGACCAAGTCTTTGTTGTCCCTGGCAGTCACCGCTTTCATTCTCGGCGGCTGCTCGCTGATCCCCGACTACCAGACCCCGGAAGCACCGGTGGCTGCCCAGTGGCCGCAAGGCCCGGCCTACTCGCCTACCCAATCGGCGGACGTCGCTGCCGCCGAACAGGGCTGGCGGCAGTTCTTCAACGACCCGGCGCTGCAGCAACTGATCCAGACCGCACTGGTCAACAACCGGGACCTGCGCGTCGCGGCGCTGAACATCGACGCCTACCGCGCCCAGTACCGCATCCAGCGTGCGGACCTGTTCCCGGCGGTATCGGCCAACGGCAGCGGCAGCCGCCAGCGCATCCCGGCGAACATGTCGCAGACGGGCCAGTCGGACATCACCAGCCAGTATTCGGCAACCCTGGGCGTCAGTGCCTATGAACTCGACCTGTTCGGCCGCGTGCGCAGCCTGTCGGAGCAGGCGCTGGAGACCTACCTGTCCAGCGAGCAGGCGCGTCGCTCCACCCAGATCAGCCTGGTAGCGAGCGTGGCAAACGCCTACTACACCTGGCAGGCCGACCAGGCGCTGTTCAAGCTGACCGAGGAAACCCTGAAGAACTATCAGGAAAGTTACAACCTCACCCGCCGCAGCAACGAGGTGGGCGTGGCGTCGGCGCTGGACCTGAGCCAGGCCCGCACGGCTGTCGAAGGTGCCCGGGTCAAGTACTCGCAGTACCAGCGCCTGGTTGCCCAGGACGTGAACAGCCTGACCGTCCTGCTGGGTACCGGCATCCCCACCAACCTGCCTGAGCCACTGCGCCTGGATGCCGATCAGCTGGCCGAGGTACCGGCGGGCTTGCCGTCGGACCTGTTGCAGCGCCGCCCTGACATTCAGGAGGCCGAGCACCTGCTCAAGGCGGCCAACGCCAACATCGGCGCTGCCCGCGCGGCCTTCTTCCCCAGCATCAGTCTTACGGCCAATGCAGGCACCTTGAGCACCGACATGGGCGGGCTGTTCAAGGGGGGGTCGGGCACCTGGCTGTTCCAGCCGCAGATCAACCTGCCGATCTTCACCGCCGGGAGCCTGAAAGCGAGCCTGGACTACGCCAAGATCCAGAAGGACATCAACGTCGCCCGCTACGAGAAGTCCATTCAGACTGCGTTCCAGGAAGTGTCCGACGGGCTGGCCGCGCGCAAGACCTTCGAGGAGCAATTGCAGGCCCAGCAAGACCTGGTGCAAGCCAACCAGGACTACTACCGCCTGGCCGAGCGTCGTTACCGTATCGGCATCGACAGCAACCTGACCTTCCTCGACGCCCAGCGCAACCTGTTCAGCGCGCAGCAGGCGCTGATCGGTGACCGCCTTTCGCAGTTGACCAGCGAGGTCAACCTGTACAAGGCACTCGGTGGTGGCTGGTACGAGCGCACCGGGCAGGCCAGTCAACAGGCCTCGGTACAGACGCCCCGCGGCTGATACCCGCCCGCTTGCTCACCACCGGCCAGGCCTCGACAGACGCAGTGGGTGGTGAGCAAGGCGCGGCCCTGGCATTCGCCAGGCTGATGATGATGGTGACCACAGCTATCCTGAGCTATATCGGGCACACCCCGGCAAGCCCACCAGGAGGCAGCACCATGAGCACCCTCGCCGAGCACCTGATCCGTTACGCGGGCTATCACCGCGACCCACGCAACATCGTCACCCATTTCGTCGGCATACCCTTGATCGTCCTGTCCGTGGCCATTCTGTTGTCGCGGCCAGGCGTGTCCCTGGGCGGCATCTGGTTATCCCCTGCCCTGCTTGTCTCGGCGGCGGCTACCTGGTTCTACCTGCGTCTTGAGCTTCGCTTCGGGCTGGTGATGGGCGTCCTGCTGGGCCTGTGTCTGTGGCTGGGTCACCTGCTGGCGGTGCAGACCACGGCGCTGTGGCTGTCGGTAGGCGTGGGGGCGTTCGTGGTGGGCTGGATCATTCAGTTCGTCGGTCACCACTACGAGGGGCGCAAGCCAGCGTTCGTCGATGACATCAGCGGCTTGATCATCGGGCCGCTGTTCGTGGTGGCCGAGGCGGCGTTCCTGATGGGCCTGTGCCCTTCGCTCAAGCGTCAGGTCGAGCGCGCCGCCGGCCCCGTGGCGGTGCGTAAGGCCATGCGACACTGACATCGCCGGCAGGCCGTCCCGTTACAGCAGACGGCCCACCGCGCCTCACGTCCTGTGTCGGCCCTCAATGATCGTGGTGCAGGTACTTGGCTTGTTTTGGCAAGCGCAGGCTGAACAGGAAGGCAACGGCCATCATTGCCGTCACGTACCAGTAGAACGTGTTCTCCATGCCCAGGGTTTTGAGGCCCAAAGCCACGTACTCCGCTGACCCGCCAAACACGGCGTTGGCCACCGCATACGCAAGCCCCACGCCCAATGCCCGTACCTGGGGTGGGAACATCTCGGCCTTCACCAGGCCGCTGATGGAGGTGTAGAAGCTGACGATGCACAGCGCCAGGCTCACCAGCACGAACGCCATGAATGGGCTGCTGACCGTCTTGAGCGCCATGAGCAATGGCACCGTGAACACCGTGCCCAGCGCGCCGAACAGCAGCATGGAGTTACGCCGGCCAATGCGGTCGGACAACATGCCGAACAACGGCTGCATCACCATGAACAGGAACAGCGCCCCAGTCATTGCGTAGCTGGCGTGCTTGGCGGTCATGCCGGCCGTGTTGACCAGGTACTTCTGCATGTAGGTGGTAAAGGTGTAGAAGATCAGCGAACCGCCGGCGGTATAGCCCAGCACCGTGATGAAGGCCGCCAGGTGATTGCCGAACAGACCGCGAATACTCCCGGCGTCCTTGTCCTGGCGCGCCTCTGCGCTGCTGGTTTCGTGCAGCGAGCGGCGCAGCATCAAGGAGATGACGGCAGCGACCGCACCGACCACGAAAGGAATTCGCCAGCCCCAGGCGCGCAGCTCGTCTTCGGTCAGTAACTGCTGCAGGATCACCACTACCAATACCGCCAGCAACTGGCCGCCAATCAAGGTCACGTACTGGAACGATGCAAAGAAGCCCCGCTGGCCACGCAGGGCCACTTCGCTCATGTAGGTCGCCGTGGTGCCGTATTCGCCACCCACCGACAGGCCTTGAATCAAGCGCGCTAGCAGCAGCAATGCCGGGGCCCAGGTACCGATGCTGGCGTAGGTGGGCAAGCACGCGATGGCCAAGGACCCGAAGCACATCATCAGTACCGAGATCATCAGCGAGTTCTTGCGACCGTGGCGGTCGGCCAGGCGTCCAAAGATCCAGCCGCCGATAGGCCGCATCAGAAAGCCTGCGGCAAACACGCCGGCGGTGTTGAGCAGCTGCACGGTCGGGTCATCGGAGGGGAAGAACGCCGGGGCAAAATAAATGGCGCAGAAGGCGTAGACATAAAAGTCGAACCATTCCACCAGGTTGCCTGAAGAGGCGCCGACGATGGCGAAGATGCGTTTGCTACGCTCCTCGCCGGTGTAGTGAGGGGTGGTCATGTCAGTCGTGCTCCTGGAGGATACAAGGTAAGTCTAGACATACCTGGTTACACAGTCGTTCCGCGTGGTGTGCAACCCGGCGCAGCGAGGCGCTGGCGGCTGCCCTGATCCCTGGGGCACCTGCGGGCTGGTTTCGTCAAAGGCGCTCAATTGCCAGCGCCAGCCCTTGGCCGACACCTACGCACATCGTGGCCAAGCCTTTGCGCCCGCCTGTGCGCTCAAGGTGGTGCAGCGCCGTCAGCACCAGGCGCGCACCGCTCATGCCCAACGGGTGGCCCAGGGCGATGGCCCCGCCGTTTGGGTTGACCTGGGGCGCATCGTCCGCCACTCCCAGCCCGCGAAGAACGGCCAGCCCTTGGCTGGCAAAGGCTTCGTTGAGTTCGATGACATCGAAGGCGCTGATGGAAATGCCCAGTCGCTCGATCAGCTTGCGCACCGCAGGCACCGGCCCGATGCCCATGACCCGCGGGGCTACCCCCGCACTGGCCATGCCCAGCACCTTGGCGCGAGCGGTCAGGCCATGGGTGTGCACGGCCTCGGCAGACGCCAGGATCATCGCTGCCGCGCCATCGTTGACCCCCGATGCATTGCCCGCCGTGACCGTTTTGCCCACGCCATTGACGGGGTTGAGCTTGGCCAAGGCCTCAAGGGTGGTATTGGGCCGCAAGTGCTCATCGTGCTCTACCCAGGTCTCACCCTTTTTATGCGCGATGCACACCGGCACGATTTCCTCGGCGAAAAACCCGGCAGCTTGCGCCGCTGCGGCCTTGTGCTGACTGCGCAAGGCAAACGCATCCTGGTCGGCGCGGGAGATACCGAGGTCGTCAGCCACGTTGTCGGCCGTTTGCGGCATGGCATCCACACCGTATTGCGCTTTCATGAGCGGATTGACGAAACGCCAGCCAATGGTGGTGTCTTCAAGTTGCATGCTGCGTGAATAAGCGCTTTGTGCCTTGCCCATGACAAATGGCGCACGCGACATCGACTCCACGCCGCCCGCGATGGCCAGCTCCATCTCGCCGCAGGCGATGGCGCGGAACGCCGCGCCAACGGCCTCCATGCCTGAAGCACACAAGCGGTTGAGGGTGACGCCCGGCACGCATTCCGGCAGCCCGGCCAGCAGCAGCGCCATGCGCGCCACGTTCCGGTTGTCTTCGCCGGCCTGGTTGGCACAGCCGAAAAACACCTCGTCCAGTTGCGTCCAGTGCACACCGGGGTTGCGCGCGATCAGCGCCTTGAGTGGTACCGCCGCCAGATCGTCAGCCCGTATGCCGGCCAAGGCGCCGCCGAATCGGCCTATGGGCGTACGAACGGCATCACAGATATACACCTCGCGCATCTTGCCTCTCCTGCAATGACCATGGGCCCCGGGGATAGAGGCACAATCAGTCACTGCAACCTGTCCGCCGGATGGGCATCAGGTTAGGGATAAAGGCGGATCCACCACAATTGGCTCAAGGCTGAAATGGGCGATTATCGAACGCTTTTGTCAGGCAGGCTGGGCTGATGATCCGCAGGCAAGCATGCGTTCTCAACCAAACAGCTGATGGCTCAACTCCTGGCTAGCCTCCAGCAGAACAGGGAGAAACCGTTGTTCCAGTTCGCTGCGCGGTACACGCCCGACGTGAGTACTGACGTTCAACGCCGCCAGCACCTGGCCTGAGGCGTCGTAGACGGGCACGGCAACCGAGCGCAGCCCCTGTTCGAGTTCCTGGTCGACCACGCACCATCCCTGGCTACGCACTTGCTCGATGCACGCGAACAGCGACGAGGCGTCGTGCAGGGTACGGCTGGTGCGCGCCTTGAGGTCGGCGCGGTCGAAGTATTCGCGCAGGCTGGTGTCGTCCATGGCCGCCAGGAGGATGCGGCCCATGGACGTGCAATACGCCGGGAGGCGCCCACCGACCGACAAGTCCACCGAGATCAGGCGCTCTACTGTCGCCGAGCGGGCGATGTACAGAATATCGTCCCCTTCGAGGGTCGCCATGTTGGCCGCTTCGTGCAACTGGTCGCTGATTCGGTCCAGGTAAGGCTGCGCGGAAATGGCCAGGGGTGTCGATGACAGGTACGCATGGCCCAGCGTCAGCACTTTGGGCAGTAGGGAGTAGGTACGCCCGTCGGTGGTCGCGTACCCCAGCTTCATCAGGGTATGCAGGCACCGGCGCACGGCTGCCCGGGGGATTTCAGTGCGGTGACTGATTTGCGCGATGGTCAGGTGCCGCTTGCGTTCCTGAAATGCCTGGATGACGGCAAGCCCGCGCGCCAAGGAGGTCATGAAGTCCGGATCGCCGGTGAACGCCTGAATGCGCTTGGCCGGTGATGCCACGATGGGCGGGGCCAGGGCTGGCGCCGGGCTGCGCACTGTTTCGGGCAGGCCACCGCCACGGGCTGTTTTAACGTCCTTCATCGCACACCTCAACAAAAATCGCCGACTTGTGCGATTATCGAACAACCGGCCGATAATCGCAATTGACCGGCGACACGTTTGCTTATACCTTTCCAGTGCCACTTGTGGCTTCTTTGGAGAGACTGGTCAGGTACCCACCGTAGAAGTCCCAGGCAACGGCCCTGCCAATTGGTGGGGCCGTTTTGTTTATGCGACTCGCATCGTTGGGTATCGAACTTTCATACGTTGAGGTTTTCTTAATTTCGACATGTGTTTGATTGCCCATCGCGCCAATCCCATCACGCTAGTCTTGTTCGCGTGTTGATATACTCCGATCGTCTTGTTGGACGACTCGCCGATGTAGATCCCGCTGGCAAGTTAACGTGTCGATACCGCATAACGTTTACGCCGACAGGGCGGTCCTCTTTTCAATTCAATTCAGGTACTGCATGTGACAAAAGAAGAACTGCGCGCAGAACTCGAGCGCCAGGCCGAGCGTTTCAAGGATGTATATGGCGGCGAAGTGACCACCTATGCGGCGCAGCCGGAACCGGAACGCAAACCATGGCGTAAACGTGCCAACATCCGCGACCAGGCATTCAGTCAGGAGCTGGAACGCATGGAGAAGGAATTGCGCAGCGCCACGCCCTGAGTGCTTTGCCCAGTCGTCAAGTTGCGCAAGGGGTGCCCAAAGCGCCTGACTGCTCTGGCGCAATGGTTGTAACGGAATTTCACAAATTTCATACAACCGTTTAAAACGATAAAGGCATCATCTTTTCGCGTATTTTGTTGATTTTTCGCTGACGTTGAATGCATTTGCCTTAGATGATGCCGGCCCACCTGCGGCTGCGAATGGCGTTTTCTGACCTGCGCGACATGATCAGCGGCTGCGGTGGGTGCATCGATTGCCAACGTTTTCTGGCATAATCCGGCCCCCCTACGACCGCCAGACAACCTTCATGATCGATTTATTCAGCGGACTGGATGCCTGGGTATTGGTGAGCCTGCTGCTCGCCTTGACCTTCGTGCTCGCCTTCGAGTTCATCAATGGCTTTCATGACACCGCCAACGCGGTAGCCACCGTCATCTACACCAAAGCCATGCCGCCACACCTGGCCGTGTTCTTCTCCGGCGTGTTCAACTTCCTTGGCGTTCTGCTGGGTGGGGTCGGGGTGGCTTACGCCATCGTGCACCTGCTACCGGTAGAGTTGCTGATCAATGTGAACACCGGGCATGGCCTGGCCATGGTCTTCTCGCTGCTGGCCGCAGCCATTACCTGGAACCTGGGCACCTGGTACTTCGGTATTCCTGCGTCCAGCTCGCACACCCTGATCGGCTCGATCCTGGGCGTGGGCTTGGCCAACGCGCTCATCAACGGCATTCCGCTGGGTGACGGCGTCAATTGGCAGAAAGCCATCGATATCGCCATGTCCCTGGTGGTTTCGCCGATTGCCGGGTTTGCCGTGGCTGCGCTGGTCCTGCTTGGCCTGAAATGGTGGCGCCCGCTGTCGAAGATGCACAAGACGCCTGAACAACGCCGCAAACTGGACGACAAGAAGCACCCGCCTTTCTGGAATCGCCTGGTGCTGGTGATTTCGGCCATGGGCGTGAGCTTCGTGCACGGCTCCAATGACGGTCAGAAAGGCATTGGCCTGATCATGCTGGTATTGATCGGCATCGTACCGGCCAAGTTCGTGCTGGACCTGAACAGCACCACCTACCAGATCGAACGCACCCGTGATGCCACGTTGCACATGAGCCAGTTCTACGAGCGCAACGCTGCCACGCTGGGCGAATTCCTGGCGCTGGGCAAAGCCAAGGCCAGTGACCTGCCTGAGCAGTTCAGCTGCAATCCGCAGCAGACCGAGCCGACCATCGCCGCGCTGCAATCCTCGCTGCAAGGCGTGACCGACTACCGGGCCCTGGACGCGGACAAGCGTGTCGAAGTACGCCGTTACCTGCTGTGCCTGGACGACACCGCGAAGAAGGTTGGCAAGCTGCCAGGCCTGGACGCGCGTGAAAAGTCGGACCTGGAAAAGCTGCGCAAGGACCTGACCGCCACCACTGAGTACGCCCCGTTCTGGGTGATCGTGGCCGTTGCCCTGGCCCTGGGCCTGGGCACCATGGTTGGCTGGCGCCGCGTGGTGTTGACCGTCGGCGAGAAGATCGGCAAGCAGGGCATGACCTATGCCCAGGGCATGTCGGCGCAGATCACCGCGGCCTGCGCCATTGGCATGGCCAACGTGTTTGCGCTGCCGGTTTCCACCACGCATGTACTGTCTTCCGGCGTTGCCGGCACCATGGTCGCCAACAAAAGCGGCCTGCAGGGCGGTACGGTGAAGACCATCCTGATGGCTTGGGTGCTGACCCTGCCTGCCTCGATGGGTCTTGCAGCCGGCCTGTTCTGGTTGGCGTCCAAGGCAATCGGCTGACCTCAGCCCGTATAAGAAGGCGCCGTCGGGCGCCTTTTTTATGGGCGATGGCTGCACACCGCGCAGCTACTTCTTCTTCCCGCCCAGCAACGAGCCCATCAGCCCGCGCACCAGCTGCCGCCCCAGTTGATTGGCAGCCTGACGCACCGCCGACTTGATCGCCTGCCCGGCCGCGCCTTGCAGGAATTCGCCCGCCTTTTCGGCAAAACTGCTGTCATCGGCCTTGGGTTGCGGCGCGGGCTCCACCGCTTCGCCTTTGCGCTGGTTGAGCCTTTCGTAAGCCGAGTCCCGGTCTATGGGTTTGTCATAACGGCCAACCAAGGGTGAACGCGCAATCAGCGCACTGCGTTCAGACTCACTCAACGGGCCGATACGCGATTGCGGGGGCGCAATCAGCACCCGCTGCACCCTGGCAGGTGTTCCCTTGTCCTCAAGCGTGCCGACCAAGGCCTCCCCGATGCCCAGTTCGGTCAGCGAAGACAACGCATCGAATGAAGGGTTGGGGCGAAAGCCCTCAGCTACGGCACGCAGCGCCTTCTGCTCCTTGGCCGTATAAGCCCGCAGGCCATGCTGGATTCGCAAACCCAGTTGGGCCAGGACTGCATCGGGTAGATCCGCTGGGGACTGGGTGACGAAATACACCCCTACCCCCTTTGAGCGAATCAGCCGCACCACCTGCTCCAGGCGGTCCTGCAAGGCCTTGGGCGTGTCCTTGAACAGCAGGTGCGCTTCATCGAAGAACAACGCCAGCACCGGTTTTTCGGCATCGCCACGCTCGGGCAGTTGCTCGAACAGTTCGGCCAGCAGCCACAGCAGAAACGTGGCATAGACCTTGGGTGCCTCATGCACCAGGCGGCTGGCGTCGAGCAAATGGATACGCCCTCGCCCATCCGGGTCGGGCCGTAGAATGTCCTCGAGCTGCAATGCCGGTTCACCGAACAACGCCTCTGCCCCCTGTTGCTCCAGGGTGGCCAGCCTGCGCAGCAATGCCTGAACGGACGCGCCGGTCACCAGCGCACTGTCCTCGCCCAGCACCTGCGGGCTGTCCTTCAGGTGGCCAAGCAGCGCTTTGAGGTCCTTGAGGTCCAGCAACAGCAAGCCCTCGCGATCGGCCACCTTGAAACTGGCATACAGCGCCGCCTGTTGGCTATCGGTGAGCTCAAGCAAGTTGCCCAGCAGCAAAGGGCCCATTTCGCTGATCGTGGTACGCAACGGATGCCCCGACTGGCCCGCGATGTCCCACACGCTCACCGGATAGGCCTGTGGCTGGTAGTGCAACCAAGGCATCCCTGCGATGCGCTCGGCCACCTTGCCCTCAGGTGCGCCTTTGGCGCCCAGCCCACACAGGTCGCCCTTGACGTCGGCCGCGAACACCGCCACCCCGGCATCGCTGAACGCTTCGGCCAAGTGTTGCAGGGTCACGGTCTTGCCGGTACCGGTGGCCCCCGCCACCAGCCCGTGCCGGTTGGCAAGCCGCATCGCCTGCCCTACGGGCTGGCCATCAGGGCTTGATCCTACAACGATAAATGAAGATTCCGACATCTCTTTAATCCTCTGCTCAAGCTTTGTCTTACTCCGGCCGATACCTCTGGGTGATATTCGCCTTACTCAGAGAGAACAACCGAAAAAGGACTTTTCGGGATGTTGCACTGGCTGGGCCCTACAGCTGCGAACGCCTGATACAAAACCTTAGCGGACCCGATGATTTCATGAACAAAAGCCTTCGTTTCAGCCACAAGATTCTGCTGGCAGCATCACTGATCGTGATCCTCGCATTCAGCCTGTTCACTCTCTACAACGATTATCTGCAGCGTAATGCGATTCGCGAGGACCTTCAGGACTACCTGACTGAGATGGGCGCCTCCACTTCGACCAACATCCGCAGTTTGTTCGAGGGGCGTATCAAACTGGTCGAAAACCTGGCGCAGAATATCGCCCAGCAACCGGCCAACGCTGAAACCCTGATGGGCCAGCAGGCGCTGATATCGAGTTTCCTAACCGTTTACCTGGGCAGGGTCGATGGCAGCTTCAGCGTACGCCCGGATGCAAAGATGCCTGACGGCTACGACCCCCGCACACGCCCTTGGTACAAGGATGGCATGAGTGCCAGCGGCACCCTGCTGACCGAACCTTACATCGACATGACCACCAACAAGATGGTCATCGGCATCCTCGACAAGGTGGCCGATTCGGTGGGCGTGGTCGGGGGTGACTTGGCGCTGGACGGCCTGGCGCAAATCATCAACTCGCTGAATTTCGGCGGTATGGGCTATGCGTTCCTGGTAAATGACCAAGGCAAGATCCTGGTGCACCCGGATCAAGGCCTGGTGATGAAATCATTGTCAGACCTGTTCCCTGAGCGCACACCAAAGCTCACGTCCGAGCTCACCGAAGTGCAAAGTGACGGCCAGGCCCGCCTGCTGACGTTCACACCGGTGACCGGCTTGCCTTCGGCCAATTGGTACATCGGCCTGTCGGTGGACAAGGACAAGGCCTTCGCGATGCTCAGCACATTCCGCACCTCCGCCGTGATTGCCACCGTGGTGGCCGTGGTGATCATCATCGCCCTGCTGGGGCTGCTGATCCGTGTGCTGATGCAGCCGCTGCACACCATGACACGGGCCATGGAGGACATCGCCGAGGGTGAAGGCGACCTTACCAAGCGCCTGCGCATCCACCACCACGACGAGTTCGGCATCCTGGGCAACGCCTTCAACCGCTTCGTCGAGCGTATCCACGGCTCGATCCGTGAAGTGTCCTCGGCCACCGAGCAGGTGAACGAAGTCGCGTTGCGTGTCATCAGTGCGTCCAACTCGTCGATGACCAATTCCGACGAACAGTCCAACCGCACCAACAGCGTGGCGGCCGCCATCAACGAGCTGGGCGCTGCCGCCCAGGAGATCGCCGGCAATGCGGCGCAGGCGTCCCAGCACGCAAGCTCTGCACGGCGCCTGGCAGAAGAAGGCCAGCAGGTGGTCGATCGCAACATCGCCGCCATGAACCGTCTTTCCGACTTGATCGTAACGTCCAGCGCCCACATCGAGACGCTCAACAGCAAGACCGTCAACATCGGCCAGATTCTCGAAGTAATCACCAGCATCTCCCAGCAGACCAACCTGCTGGCGCTCAACGCCGCCATCGAGGCCGCGCGCGCCGGTGAAGCAGGTCGTGGTTTCGCAGTGGTGGCCGACGAGGTGCGCAACCTGGCCCATCGCACCCAGGAATCCGCGCAGCAGGTCCAGGGCATGATCGAGGAGCTGCAAGTGGGTGCCCGCGAGTCGGTCGAAACCATGGACCAGAGCCAGCGCCACAGCCTGGACAGCGTGCAGATCGCCAACCAGGCAGGTGAGCGGCTGGACAGTGTCACCGTGCGCATTGGCGAAATCGATGGCATGAACCAGTCCGTGGCCACGGCCACCGAAGAGCAGACAGCCGTGGTCGAAGCCATCAACATGGATATCAACGAAATCAACATGCTCAACCAGGAAGGCGTGGAAAACCTGCAGGCGACGCTGCGTGCCTGTTCTGACCTGGAGCAGCAGGCCAGCCGCCTGAAACACCTGGTCGGCACCTTCCGTATCTGAAGCCGGCCCAGCCCCGGCACCGACCCACCGAGCGCTATTGCCTGGCGCTCGGCTGCCGGGCGGCCAACCGCACAAGCTGATCGAACAAACTACCCTTCTGAAAGGTCAACTTCATGGCATGTCAACGCCGGTTTCGTTACCGCGCGATGACAGACCCGAAAGACGATCCCGGAGGGACGCAGATCGTGCACATTGCCGACATCACCATGTTCTACGCCCCGGCCAGCGGCGGCGTACGCACGTACCTGGATGCCAAACACCACCGCCTGGATGCCGTGCAAGGTGTCCGTCACAGCCTGTTGATCCCCGGCGCCAGCGCTCGGCATGAAGGCGGTGTCTATCATGTGCCTGCACTACCCCTGCCCTTTGGCAAAGGCTACCGCTTTCCGGTACGTCTGGCCCCATGGTGCAACACGCTGCGCACGCTAAAGCCAGACCTGATCGAAGTCGGCGACCCGTATCTGACCGCCTGGGCGGCGCTGGAAGCTCGCCGTCAGCTGGACGTGCCGGTCATTGGCTTCTATCACTCCGACCTGCCGCTGTTGGTGAGCAACCGTATGGGCAACTGGTTCACGCCCAACGTCGAGGCTTATGTCAGCAAGTTGTATGGCAATTTCGACCGGGTGCTCGCACCGAGCAAGGTCATGGCAGACAAGCTCCGTCGCCTGGGAGTACGTGATGTCCACGTGCAGCCTTTGGGCGTAGACCTGGAAACCTTCAATCCTGCACGCCGCGATCCACAGGTGCGAGCCGAACTGGGCATCGCCGACACCTGCCGGTTGCTGATTTATGCAGGCCGTGGCTCACGGGAGAAGAACCTGCCCGTTCTGCTTGAGTGCATGCGGCAGTTGGGGCGCGGTTATCACCTGCTGCTGGTGGGGTCCAACATGCCCGCCAATGTGCCCGAAAACGTCAGCGTGATCGGCCAGTTCTGCCCACCTGACCAGGTGGCTCGCCTGATGGCCAGCGCCGACCTGTTGGTGCATGCCGGCGACCAGGAAACGTTCGGCCTGGTCATCCTCGAAGCCATGGCCAGTGGTACGCCCGTGGTTGCAGTGCGTGCCGGCGCCTTCGGCGAAATCGTCAACGACCAGTGCGGTCGCTTGTGCCAACCCAACGACGCCAGGGCAATGGCCCTGGCCGTGCGGGAGGCGTTCGAAGCGGGTGCGCGCAAGCTCGGTGCACAGGCCAGGCGGCATGTAGAGCAGCATTACTCATGGGACAACGTGGTCAACGGCCTGCTTGAGCATTACCAGGCCGTATTGGGCCACCAACAGCAGGTGCGGGCACATGCTTGAGTCCGGTGCCCGTTCCCGCAGCGTGATGCTGGTGCTGCATGACGTGGCCCCAGAGACCTGGCCAGACTACGAGCCGTTCGTGCAGGCGGTCGATGCATTGGGTAACGTGCCCATGACTTGGCTGGTGGTGCCCGACTTTCATCGACGCAACCTGCTGACTCAGTCTCCCGGCTTCTGCCAGTTGCTCGATCGCCGTTTGGCCGCGGGTGACGAGCTGGCCCTGCACGGTTACGCCCATGCCGATGAAGGTCCCACGCCGCGCACGCCCCTGGACTACTTCATGCGGCGGATCTACACCCATGAAGGCGAGTTCTACGCGCTGGACGAACACCAGGCCATCGCCCGACTACAAGACGGCCTGGCGCTGTTCGACCGTCAAGGCTGGCCCGTGGCAGGCTTCGTGGCCCCCGCCTGGTTGATGAGCCAGGGCACGCGACAAGCGCTGCGCCAACTGCCGCTGAAGTACACCAGCACCCCGCAGCACCTCTATCGCCTGCCGGACTTTACCGCCATCGATGCCCCTGGCCTGGTCTGGAGCGCGCGCAGCGCCTGGCGCCGTGGTGTATCGCGGGTGCTCAGCGACTGGCAATGTCGACGTTGGCAAGGCGCCAACACCCTGCGCCTCGGGTTGCATCCGGTGGACATGCGCCATCGCTACTCACGGGACTACTGGTTGCGCACCCTTGGAAAACTGATCGAAGACGGGCGTGAACCCTTGACCAAGTCAGCCTGGCTGGAGCGGCAGGTGGCAGCGTGAACCGCTGGCTGCTGCTGGGCTTGGCGCTGTTGGGCGCAGCCCTGGTGCCTGCACTGCTGGGCGGCAGCGAACTGCTGCCCAAGCTGAGCCGTTTCGATCCGCAGTTGCTCATGACGTTGGTGGGCATGATCCTGCTGTGCTGGGTGATCAACGCCTGCCGGATGCGCCTGCTGCTGGGCGATCAGGCAGCGCGTGTATCGCGGGTGCGCACATTGGGTGTGGTCATGGCCACCGAGTTCGCCATCTGCACCACTCCAGGTGGCGGCGGCGGCCCCTTGACCCTGATGGCCTTGCTGGCCCGCGAGGGCATCAGTGCAGCCCGCAGCGGCGCGGTGTTCGCGATGGATCAGCTCAATGACTTGGTGTTTTTCTTCTGCGCCATGCTGGCGATCGCAGGCTATGCGTTGTTTCACAGCCTTGGGCGCAGCCAGGAAAGCATGTTGCTGGGCAGTGCAGCACTGCTGTGCGCGGCGCTGGCAGGCGTGGTGATGTTGCTGCGCTACCGGCGCAAGGTGATGCGTCTGAACGGCCGGCTGTTGCAGCGCCTGGGCACCAGCGCACCGCGTAAACGACGCTGGGCGCGCAAGCTGCTTCGTTTCGTGCAGGCCTTGGCGCAAACCTGGCAGCTGCCCAAGCGCACTTTGTTTCTGGTGTTCAGCCTGACATGCGTCCACTGGGGGCTGCGCTTTAGCGTGCTGTATCTCGTGGTCAGAGGCTTGGGCGTGCAGCTGGCCTGGATTCCCAGTTTCCTGGTCCAGATGCTATCGCTCAGCGCTGGTCAGTTCAGCATGATGCCCGGCGGCGCAGGCGCTGCCGAGCTGACCTCGGCCAGCCTGCTGACACCCATGGTGGGCAGCTCGACGGCCGCGGCAGCGATCCTGATCTGGCGCGCCATCACTTACTACCTGTATCTGCTCGCCGGGGGGCCGGTGTTCGTGTGCCTGCTGGCGCGTCCGCTGCTGGAGCGCTGGCGCCGTCAGGTGGGTTGAGCGCTTGCCAAAGCGCCGCGGCACCGGGGAAGTCGGTACCGTCGGTGTCCTGCAAGGCGTCGGGATCGTAGCGGGCCAGGCAACCCTGACCCACTACAGGGGGAGGTGAGGCTGTAGGTGTACCGCGCCGTCCCATGGGTCGATCCTCACGTTGCTCAACAGGTCTGGGAGTAGCCCTGCGATCAGTCGAACACCACTGTCTTGTTGCCGTGCACCAGAACCCGGTCTTCCAGGTGATAGCGCAGGCCGCGGGCCAGCACCATTTTTTCCACGTCGCGCCCGAAACGGACCATGTCCTCGATGCTGTCGGCGTGGGTAACCCGCACCACGTCCTGCTCGATGATAGGGCCGGCGTCCAGCTCTTCGGTCACATAGTGGCAAGTCGCGCCGATCAGTTTCACGCCACGCAGCGCCGCCTGGTGGTACGGCTTGGCGCCGACGAACGATGGCAGGAAGCTATGGTGGATGTTGATCACCTTCTCAGCATAGTCCTGGCAGAGTTGCGGCGGCAGAATTTGCATGTACCGCGCCAGCACGACCACGTCGGCTGCATGTTCCTGCACCAGGCGTGACACTTCGGCAAACGCCGGGGCCTTGTCCTTGGGGTCTACTGGAACATGGAAAAACGGAATACCGTGCCACTCGACCATACTGCGCAGGTCATTGTGGTTGGAAATGACGCAGGGAATATCGCAATCGAGCTCATCGCTGTGCCAGCGGTGCAGCAGGTCAGCCAGGCAATGGGATTCACGGCTGGCCATCAACACGACCCGCTTCTTCTGGGCAGAATCGGTCACGCGCCAGGTCATGGAGAACTCTTCGGCGATGGGCGCGAACGCCTCGCGAAACGCCTCGATGCCGAAGGGCAGCGACTCGGCGCGAATTTCATGACGCATGAAGAACCAGCCAGTCTGCTCGTCGGAGTGATGGCTGGCTTCGGTGATCCAGCCGTTGTACAAGGCCAGGAAATTACTGACTTT